>NZ_JBHVFF010000445.1:0-4608 GCF_042801895.1 Streptomyces sp. NPDC057543
TCGGTGACCATCAATCGATCACTCGGGAAGGTACGCCCTCCGCGTTCCGCGAGGCACCCCTCCCGAGGCCGATCCACAGGTCTTGAGCATTGCTCGTGTCGCGGGCGTGACCCGCCCTCCGACGTTGCGGATCACCGCTGCCTCGCCGAGCTTGAGCCCGAGCACGTCGGACGGGTCGACACGAGGGTCGACGCATCCGATGACCGTCAGACTGCCACTGGGCATGAGCTTGAGCTCGGCGAATGATCCGCCGTCAGCGAACCGAGCGTTCCGCTTGGCTAGCTCATCCGTGTCGATCACTGTGACGGCACCCCTTGTTGCTCTGAGCCTGACCCCCGGTGACGTCGGCGGCGACCTCCAGTTGCCGCCAATCCTGACCCGCCGCCGCCTCCCATGCCACTCGACTCTGCGGCAAATCGCGATCACGCAGGTCAACGCCTCGCGCGATCCGACACGGCGTGTCAACGCCGAGGTGCGATTCGTACCGCGGTTCATGATCGCGATTTGCCGCGAAGTCGAGGTCTCGGGCGGCGGTGATGAACGCAATCACCGCCGACCAGGGCACGCTGAGTGACCGCGGTTGATGCGGCGCTGCACGGAGCCCCGTGGCCTGCCGCGATGAGCGGTCGCGCGGTGCTGAGGTCTTCTCAGAGGCTGAGTTCAACGCCTCTGCGGGATCAGGCGTGGACCACTTCGAGTGTGCGCGGCCTCTGCTGGTAGGGAGTCACACCGAGTCCGGCAGGTTGATGAGCGCGGGTTCGGCCGGGTCGACCATGGCGGTGATCTCGGTGATGTGGCCGTCGGTGAGGTGAAGGCTAACTTGACTCTGTCGGGGATCTTGGAGTCGCCGAGGTCAGCTGCCCAAGGTTCGCCAGGACTTCAGCCGGGGAATCTCGCGCTGGTCGAGGTAGTCCTGGAAGGCGGTCGGTCGGCGGGGGGGGGCCTCGTCCGGTGGCAGTCCGCTGAGGCGCTCGATGTTGACGGCGATGGCCGTCAGGACGTGCTGGATGTGGGCCTTTCCCTGTCCTCGGTAGCGGCAGCGCCGCATGCCGTGGCCGTGGGCGAACTCGTTGACCGTGCCCTCCACGCCGGAGCGGACCGCATAGCGGGCCTTCCACTCGGGCGTCTGCTGCTCGGTACGGACGCGAAGTTGCAGGTCGCGGAGTTCTCGCGGGGGAAAGCCCACAGTGCGCGCACTGTCTGCGGTGCTGGTGCACTGCGCGCGGGCCGGGCAGGGGCGGCACTGGCTCTTGGTGAACCTGGCCACGATCAGCGGGGCCGCGGTGGGCGAGGAGGTCGGGTAGGGGCCGTGCCAGCCCGCGCTGACCTGTCCCTGGGGGCAGGTGACCTGCTGGCGATCGTAGTCGATGTGGAAGTCGTCCCGGGCGAAGCCCTCGTTCCGACGGTGCTGGAGGGTGGGGTTGCTCCGGAGCGGCCCGGAGACGGTGACCTGGTGTTCACGAGTGGCTTGTGCCAGGTGGGGCAGGGAGGTGTAGCCGCCGTCGACCAGGTGCTCGGCGGGCAGCAGCCCGCGACGCGCCAGGCGGGCGTGGATGCCGGGCAGGACCTGGCTGTCGTGGGTGGTGGCCGCGGTGGTGACCACATCCGTGATCACATTCGGGCGGTCGGGAGCACAGGTCTCGGTCAGGTGAGCGGAGAACCCCTTCCAGCTGATGATGTGGCCGTGGCGTGCGTAGCGGGCTGAAGTGTCGTAAGGAGAGACGATCGCCCGGGACGAGGGCGGCAGTCCGGGCCCGTCTTCCTTCTCGGCGGTGCGCCAGCGCAGGTGTCCTGCGGCGTCACGGTGGTAGTTCTGCACCACGATCTGGCGCAGGGTCTGGACGCGCGGGCCGGCCGTGTGGTCTGTTCCGTGCCGGTAGAGGTGTTCCAGGAGCCGGACGGCATCGTTTCCGGTGGCGAGGATTCTGGTCTTGGGTTTGGTGGGGTTCTTGCCCAGGCGGACCGGTCGGCCGTAGCGGAGCCCCCAGTCCTCGTCGACGAGCTTGTCGAGCAGGTGAGGGGAGGCGCCGGCTACTTCTTCGAGTGCGGCACGGACCGCCTCGGTGATCAACTCCAGGCGGGTCAGGTCGCGCACGGCGGCCAGGACGTGGGTGGAGTCGGTGCGCTGCGTGGTGCGCTCGCGCACCAGTCCGGCCTCCTTGAGGCGGGCCAGCGCGAGGTTGAGAAGACGGTCGGCGTGGTCGTCTTCGGCGAGGCGATCGCGGAAGTCGGCCAGCACGCTGTGGTGGAACCCGGGGTCGTCCAACTCGCTCGCTGGGGGCGAGGGTGACCCTCGTGGTGCACGAGATGAAGCGGCTCGGCCGCGGCGCCCTGGAACTCCTCAAGGTCGCCGAGGAACTGCGCGACGCCGAGATCGAGCTGGAGTTCCTCACCGGCCCCCTGGCCGGGAAGCACGACCCGTCCGGCCACGGGGCCGCCCTGTTCGCCTTCTTCGCCGCCATGGCGGAGTCCGAGCGCGACTACATCCGCGACAAGACCCTCGAAGGCCAGGAGACCGCCCGTACGAAGGGCAAGGCGATCGGCGGGGTCAAGGTCTCCGACCAGGACATGCTCGCCACCGCCCTGCGCCTGCGCGACGACGAACGCCTCTCGCTGCGCGAGATCGCCTCCCGCCTCGTCATCCGCACCGGCAAGAAGCGCGGCCAGCACCCAGCCCCGGCCACCGTCATGCGCATGCTGCGCGAACACGACGAGCAGACAACCACAGGCACTCTGGAGCCCACGACCTGACCTGGGGGCTCAGTCCTTAGCGTTGTTATTTCGGCGAGATCTACTGGGACCCCAGGAGCCCCGTGGGTTCGAGGAAACCGAAGGTCCTTCAGCGCGAACTCACGGGTCCACCGGTGTGCGTCAGGCCGACGGACCCGTGGGTTCGGATGAAACACGAGGACGGAGCGATCCGAAGGGCTTCCGGTGTGACGTCGGTCTGGACGCCCTCGGGTTATGACGGCCGCCCGCCGAACTGCCAGTTGTGCACCTCGATGTCGGCGTATCGGTCCCGGGTCAGGATGGCTCCTGCCGTATCCGGGTCCGGCGCCCGGAGCAACACGGCCGTGCCCAGCCAGGCGGTGCCGTCGTCGGACAACAGCGGCCCGTACGCGATCAGCTCGTCCCGGTCTGTCGGCACGGCGAGGTCTGCGGCCTGCCCTGTGCCGAGGCCGAGCACCAAGTACCGATTGCCACCAGTCCGGCCGCCGGGGAAGTCCCACATGGTGCGCCCCAGCGTGTTTCTCCACCGTCGCAGCAGCACGTCCCGGTAGACGCCGGCCTGGTAGCCCGGCTCGGCGAAGGCGAACGCGCGGGCCGCAACGGGATCGGGCAGGTCGATGATGTGCACGCTGCCGGTGGGAGCGTCGCCGTCGCCGGTGAGGGTCGGGCCCCGGGCGATCAGCTCCTTCGCGTACCGGTCCATGTAGGACCAATGCTGTTCCCGCAGTTCGTTGCGCAACGCTACGGAGCCGGGTCGGTCGCGGTGGTAGCAGAAGAACTCCATGCCCGTAGGGTCTCTTCAAGGAGGTAGCCAGGTCGAGCGGGTTTCACTGCGCTGACTGCTCGGCAGCTTCACCCAGAAGCACGCGTGCCGACTCCGCGTAGCGGATCGCTGTCTTCTCGGCCAGGCCGAAGACCTCGGCGAGGTGGAGAGGATCGGGCCAGTGGACGAGGGCCTCTTCGAGTTGCCGGTCGACGCGGAGCCGGTCCAATGTCGCTCTCTGGCCGCGCAGTTCGCGTTCGATCCACCAGCTGCTGACCGGGCCGGTCTCCAGCGCGGTGTTCATGTTGGTGATCAGGTGCGGGTTGGCCGTGTTCGGCCAGCGGCGGCGCCGGTGCTTCAGCCAGGCCAGCAGAAGCTGCCGGGTGAGGCTTGCGAACTCCCGCGGGCCAGCCACGGGCCTCGGCCAGGCGGTGCGCGAGGTGACGAGCCCACGCCAGCCAGCCACTGGTGGAAGCCAGCTGTTCGGAGTTGAAGCGGGTGTAGTCGCGGCGGACCCCGTCGAACAGCACGGGCTGGATCCACCCGGAGTACGGCCGTGCAGCCGGAGGCGGCGGAGGCTTTCGTGGGGCACCCCGGCGGTTGTATTGCCGAGGCGGAGTCGTGCGGGCGCCGCGCATCACGAGCATGTCGGCGAAGAACAGCTGCTGATGGCGCCCGACACCGTCCAGGTCGTGCAGCCCCGACACCGGCCCACCGCGTAGTCACGAGCAAACAGGTAGCAGGCTTGGCAAAGCCCGCGGACGAACGGGCGCTGGACCCGGCCCCAGGCCAAGCAGCTCCCGCAACTGACCGGTTCCGCCGGGCCCCGCCGCCGCGCTTTCGCCCTCATGCCGGCGGCAGGGAAAGGCCGTCGCGGCGCTTGGGCACGACCACCGGGGCCACCGCCGAGCCAGCCGCTGACGCGGCGGCCTGCTGACCGGTCTCCTCGCCGGGACGGCGGACCTTGTCCGGCTCGGGGATCAGCAGGTCGCCGATCTCGCAGCCGAGCACGACGCAGATGACGTCCAGGTCCTCCAGCTTGAGGGAGACCGGCTGGCCGGACCACAGCCCGGACATCTTCCCTGCCGAGATCACCAACCCGTGCTCGGCCAGGC
>NZ_JBHVFF010000446.1:0-4593 GCF_042801895.1 Streptomyces sp. NPDC057543
CGACCGGGCCGATGTCGTCACCGAACTGTTGGGCAGGTCAGATGAGGCCCTGCGCGAGCATCGCGTCCGCGACCAGTTCGAAGCCGGCGATGTTGGCGCCGACGACGTAGTTGCCGGGGCTGCCGTAGCGTTCCGCGGTGGTGTAGCAGGAGTCGTGGATGTGACGCATGATCTCCGCGAGGCGCTCCTCGGTGTGGGCGAACGTCCAGGAGTCGCGGGAGGCGTTCTGCTGCATCTCCAGGGCGCTGGTGGCCACGCCGCCCGCGTTGGCCGCCTTGCCGGGGGCGAAGGCGACGCCCGCCTCCTGGAGGACGCGTACGGCCTCCGGAGTCGTGGGCATGTTGGCGCCCTCGGCGACCGCCTTCACGCCGTTGCGTACGAGGGCCAGGGCGTCGGCCTCGTGCAGTTCGTTCTGGGTGGCGCAGGGCAGGGCCACGTCGACGGGGACGTTCCAGACGCCGGTGCCGGGGACATACGTGGCGTGCTCGCCGCGGCGCTCCGCGTAGTCGGAGACCCGGCCGCGGCCGGCCTCCTTGATCTCCTTCAGGAGGGCGAGGTCGATGCCCTTCTCGTCGACGACGTAGCCGTTGGAGTCGGAGCAGGTCACCACGGTCGCGCCAAGCTGCTGGGCCTTCTCGATCGCGTAGATCGCGACATTGCCCGAGCCCGATACGGCGATGCGCTGCCCGTCGAGGGACTCGCCCCGGCTGCGGAGCATCTCGGCGGTGAAGAGCACACAGCCGTACCCGGTCGCCTCGGTGCGCACCAGGGCGCCGCCCCAGCCCAGGCCCTTTCCGGTGAGGACGCCGGACTCGTAACGGTTGGTGATCCGCTTGTACTGGCCGAACAGGTAGCCGATCTCGCGGCCGCCGACGCCGATGTCACCGGCGGGGACGTCGGTGTACTCACCGAGGTGGCGGTGGAGTTCGGTCATGAACGACTGGCAGAACCGCATGATCTCGGCGTCGGAGCGGCCCTTCGGGTCGAAGTCCGCGCCGCCCTTGCCGCCGCCGATGGGCATGCCGGTGAGGGCGTTCTTGAAGATCTGCTCGAAGCCGAGGAACTTCACGATGCCGAGGTTGACCGAGGGGTGGAAGCGCAGCCCGCCCTTGTACGGTCCGAGCGAGCTGTTGAACTCGACCCGGAAGCCGCGGTTCACGTGGATGTCGCCGGAGTCGTCCGACCACGGCACGCGGAAGATGAGCTGGCGCTCCGGCTCGCAGACCCGCTCGATGATCCGGGCGTCAACGAATTCCGGCCGCTGTTCGAGGACCGGCCCGAGGGTCTCCAGGACCTCCCGTACCGCCTGGTGGAATTCGTTCTCCCCCTGGTTGCGGCGGAGAATCTCCGCGTACAGCGGCTCAATGACACGCATCTGATCAAGACCTTCCGTGAGTGCCCTTCGCGCGCGAAGGTGCCCCCGTCCCGGGGCACCAGCGGTCCCCCTCGCCATTGAGGGCGTCGCCCGGACTTGCGCGCGCTGCGGCTCACGAAAGCGACGTACCGAACCGGTGTGGCATTTCGATTGTCCCAGCGGCTCCGGAAGATCGTCTACGTGTCCGCGAAATGGACCATTTCATGGTTGCGCGTCCGTACGGCGCAGCATCCACAGCCCCGCGCCGGATGCGAGGACGACCACTCCGGAGACGACGCTCAGAGCGATGTGCAGACCGTTGTCCTCCATGAGGAAGTTCAGGGAGACGTTCGCGGCGATCGCCGCGCACAGCACGATCCAGAGCAGGGCTTTCACGGAAACCTCCAGGGCCGGGGCGGTGTCTTGCGGTATGTCTTGCGGCTTGTCCTGCGCTGTGTCCATCCTCACCGCCGGTATCCGCCGCCACGAGGGACCGGGCCCCCGGATCCGTGGTGCAGTCAGCTCCACCCTCGTACGGGTACGGACGGTCCCCGTTAGGGTTTGCGGGATGGGGACCACCGAGAGAACGGCGGCGCGCGAGCCGGGAAGCGAGCGGTCCGGCGCCGGTCGGCGCCCCGCGGCCACGGGCACCGATGCGGACGCGGCGCGGTGGTGGGTTCCGGGCGTCGCGGTGCTGGTCGTCGTGCCGTTGTACGTCCTGTGGGCGCTGGTGCTGGCCACCGGCGGCGGTGATCTGGCGGCCCAGTCCGCCTGGGCCGGGTTCGCGTCCCGGCATCCCGGGTCCGCGTACAACCTCTCCTGGTACGGCGGGATGCACACCGCCAACTACAGCCTGCTGGCACCGCCGCTCATGGCGGTGTTCGGGGTGCGGGCCGTCACCGTCGCCGCCGGGCTCGGCGCATCGTGGGCGCTGGGGCGGCTCTGTGTGCGGGCCGGGGTGCGGTGGCCGGTCGCGGTGTCGGTGCTGGGGTCGTTGGCGCTCTGGTGCAATGTCGCGTCCGGGCGCACGACGTTCGCGCTCGGCGTGGCGATCGGACTGGTCGCGCTGTTGTACGTGCGGCACCGGCCGGGCGTCACCACGGGCTGCACGGCGCTGGCGACGGCGGCGAGTCCGGTGGCGGGACTGTTCCTCGTGGTGGCGGGTGGGGCGTACGGGCTCGACCGGCAGTGGCGGCGGGCAGCGGTGCTCCTCGTGCCGCCGTTCGTGGTGGTCGCGGCGACGACCCTGCTGTTCCCCTTCACGGGCGAACAGCCGATGGCCATAGGGAAGTTGTGGATGCCGTTGGCCGCCTGCGCGGCCTTGTGGCTCGGGGCGCCGCGCGAGGGCGGCTGGCGGGTCGTCCGGTTCGCGAGCCTGGTGTACGGGGCCGGTGTCGTCCTGACCTTCCTGATCCCCTCGCCCATCGGGACGAACGTGGAGCGGCTGGTGGGACTGGCCGGCCCGCCCGTGCTCCTCGCGGCGGCGCTGACCGTCCTGGCGCGGTGGGCGCGGGGCGGGTGGCTGCTGCGGGTGCGGGCCGTCCTGCTCGTCGGGATGCTCGCGTACAACACCGGCTGGCTGGTCGACAAGACCGATGACGATCTGCGGGTCTCCACCACCGTGCCCGCCTGGGCGGCCCACACCGACGGCGTGGTCGCCGAACTGCGCAGACTCGGTGCCGAACGGACCCGGGTGGAGGTCGTACCGGCCCGCAATCACCGGGAGGCGGCCGTGCTCGCCCCGCACGTGAACATGGCGCGCGGCTGGAACCGTCAACTCGACGTGGAGCGCGGGCGGCTGTTCTACGGGAGGACGGCGCCGGCCCCGGCCGCGTACCGCGCCTGGCTGGACCGGTGGGGTGTGGGCCTCGTGGTGCTGCACAACGGCAGGCCGGACGGGCCGGCCGAGGCGGAGGCGGAGATCGTCCGGCGCGGCACGGACTGGCTGGAGCCGGTGTGGCACGACGCGGACTGGCGGATCTACCGGGTGCGCGACGCCGTCCCGCTGGTCTCGGCCCCGGGCGCCGTCGTACGCGGGGACGACGCCTCCGTGGTGGTACGGATGCCCGCTGCCGGCTCGGTGACGGTACGGATCGCGCACTCGCCCTGGCTGCGGGCCGACGGGGGCGGATGCCTACGGCAGGACGGCGAGTGGACGCGGCTCACGGTGACGCGGGGCGGCGAGTACCGGCTGGATTCGCACTACCGGTTGTGGCCGTTCGGGTCGTGCTGACAGGGACCGTGCGCGAGGTCCTTGCGCATCGGTCACACAGTGACGGCAAGGCCTATGCGCAGAGGCCGATGCGCGGAGGTCGGTACGGCGTACGGGGCGGAGCCGGGTACTCGGGCCTCGGTGAGTGGTTCCGGGTACGCGGACCTGGCCACGCCGTGACAGGTAATCAGACATGATGCCGTCATGACGACGTCGCGGGGCCACAGACGTACCCGGAGCGGTGCCCGGCCGGCTTCACCGGGCGGGCCGCCGCCCTCGGGGTACGGGCGCCCCGGACCTGCGGGACCGTACGCCCACCCCGCTCTCCCACCCGTTCCCGGGCAGCGCGCCGCGCCCCGCATCCCGCCGCGTGCGGGGGACATGCGCCGCTATCTCGCCGTCGCGCTCGACTGCTACCTCTGCCTGGTCACCGCCGGGTTACTGGCCCGGCCGTACGTGGACACGGCCGCCGTTCCCGAGGCCGTCGGTCTGCTGATCGGCCCGGTGTTCGCGTTCTCGTTCCTCAATCAGGTGGTCCTGACGGCCGTCGTCGGGGGCGGCGCGGGCAAGCTGATCATGGGGATACGGGTGATCAGACTGCCCGACGCCGGGCGCCCGGGGCTCCGCCGGCTGGTGCGGCGCTGGCTGTACGGGCTGTGCCGGGTGCCGTTGCAGCCCTGGTACGTACTGCGCTCGTACCTCGCGGGTCCCGGCGTCCTCCCCCTCAGCACCTTCTGGACCAGCGGGCACAACGATCCGGTAGGCCTGCGCCAGGTCCGTCACAGCGACCTCACGGCCCACCGGAACGCCGCCGCCGGCTACCTCTGAGCCGGTCACCGGAGGCCGGACGCCCTGCCACACCGTCCGGCCTCCGGTAACGACCTCACCCGCGATGGAGAGCGGGCTCCCGGCGTCATGCGACTCCGCCTCCGGCGTTGTCGTCGGTCAACGACGCTCCGCATCGCTTCCCTCCTCCGCCTTGGATTCGAAGCCGCATGACGCGGCTCGCTGATCCACTCTCCATCGC
>NZ_JBHVFF010000447.1:0-4558 GCF_042801895.1 Streptomyces sp. NPDC057543
GGCCGGCCCGGCTGCACCGGCCCGGCCGCACCGGCCCGGCCGGTCACCCGTCCGGCATATACGGCATGCGGCGGCACCCGCAGCCGCTTTGACTGGGGCGACGAGTGACCGGCAAGCGCTGGGAGGCGCGATGACGAAGAAGGCCACGCGAGAACTGTGCGCCGCATTGCTGACGGCGGCCGTGCTGCCGATGGCCGCCGCCTGCTCCGGCGGCGGCAAGGCCTCCAGCACGGCGTCCGGGGCCGCGTCCGCCGCGGCGTCGGTGGCATCCAGGGGCGCGGACGTGGTGGCCTCGGCGACGGCCGCCGCGAGCGAGAAGATCAACAACTTCAAGAACGGCGTGAACGCCAAGAACGACGTCAAGCTGTCCGCGCCGGCCACCGACCACGACGGCCGCGCCACCGCGAAGGTCACCGTGACGAACAGCACCGACGCGAAGAAGTCGTACATCGTGCAGGTCAACTTCCGTGACCCCAATGGCAATCTGCTCGACACGGTGGTGGTGACGGTCGATGACGTCGCCGCCAAGGCGGCCAAGGAAGCCACGGCCCGCAGCAATCGCAAACTGTCGGGACAGATCAAGGCCGAGGCGGGAACAGCCCTGCGGCACTGACCGGGGACCGGTCACCGGTCAGTGCCGTGCTCGGCAGGAAGTCCCCTCCCCGGGCGTGCCGGCGGGGACAGGGCCGGGCGCGGCGGCGACAACGACAGGCCGACGGCGGTCGCCGGCAGACCCGTACGCGGCCCCACCGGTCGGCCGGACCGGATGAGACACGGTGGCGCCGGGTGGCGCCGGGTGGTGCCATCCGGTGCCACCCGGCGTCATTCCATGCTCCCGGGTGCGCATGGGCGCGCCCGGCGCCATAAATACTCAGGTCGCCCTCTTCGCGTTTCCGCAGCTCAGGGCGGCCGTCCTTGAGTTCACCCCGCGCGAGGTGCCATCCGGGCTTGCGTGTGGCGCCATCATGGTGCCATGATGGCGTCATGGACCTCACCCCGTATGTCGACACCCTCCGCCGCGAACTTGCGGTGGCTGCTGAAGCCGGCGGCGACGAAGCCCGCGAGCTGGCCGAGAGGCTCACCGCTCCCCTGGAGTCGGCGACCCGGCTGACCATGCTCAACGTGCTCTCCGCCGCGATGGACGAGATCACCCGCGACCTCGCCCCCGGCTCGGTCGACGTACGGCTGCGCGGGCTCGACCCCGACTTCGTGGTGACACTGCCGCCCACCGGCGGTGGCGCCCCCGCGGAGCCCGTCGCGCCCGTCGAACCACTCAAGACACCGGTCCCGGCCGACGGCGACGAGGGAGGCACCGCCCGCGTCAACCTGCGCCTGCCGGCCCACCTCAAGGCCCGCGCCGAGGAGGCCGCGAGCCGCGAGGGCCTGTCGGTCAACGCGTGGCTGGTGCGCGCCGTGTCGACCGCGGTCGACGGCGGCACCCGGCCGCGTACGGCGGAGAAGACCCGGACCGTCGGACAGGGCTACACGGGCTGGGTGCGCTAGCCGCCCCCGCCCGCACCACTTCACCCAACACCCCGCACCACTTCACCCAACACCACGTCCCACCAGCGGGGACGCCCACAAGACTCAAGAGGACGGGACAGCCATGCCTTCTTTCGACACTCCCGAGCCGATCTCCGTCACCGCCCACGTGGGCGCCGGCTCCATCCGGTTCAGCGCGGGCGACCGCCCCGACACCATCGTGGAGGTGCGACCCCGCGACCCGAAGCGGGACAAGGACATGCGGGCCGCCGAGCAGACCGAGGTCACCTACGCAAGCGGCGTCCTGGCCGTCAGGACGAGGGAGCGCCGCATGGTCGGGCCCAGCGGCCTCGTCGACGTGACAGTCGAACTGCCCACGGGCTCACGCATCGAGATGACCGGCTCCTGGGCCCAGGTGCTCGGCGAGGGCCGGCTCGGCGAGGTCCGGGTGAAGACCTCGTCCGGTGACGTCCGCATCGACACGGCCGGGCCGCTCCAGCTGACCGCCTCCCACGGCTCGATCACCGTGGACCGGGTCGAGGGCACGGCCGAGATCACCACCAGCTCCGGCAGCCTGCGCGTCGGCCGCGTCGACGGTCCCGCCGTCCTGAAGAACTCGCACGGCACCACGACCGTCGGCACCGTGACCGGCGACCTGCGGGTGAGCGGCGCCAACGGCGACATCGACATCGCGCGTGCCGAGGGCTCGGTCGTCGCCACCACCGCCCACGGCACCCTGCGTGTTGCCGAAGTTGCCGGCGGCACCGTCCAGTTGGAGACCTCCTACGGTGCTATCGAGGTCGGCATCCGCGAGGGCGTCGCCGCCTGGCTCGACGTCAGCTCCGGTCACGGGCAGGTGCGCAACACACTCCCCGCCTCCGAGACCCCCGAAAGGACCGAGGACACCGTCGAGGTCCGCGCCCGGACCCGCTACGGCAACATCGACGTACGCCGCGCCCGGGCCTGAACGCCGGCCCCGCCAACTCGCCCACTCCCCAGCCGCTTCAGCCTTCGAAAGGGAGGGCTCCATGCCTTCTTCTGTCATGCCCACATCTAGGCGAGGTGACGGTCCGCAGTCGCCCGCAGCCGTTTCCGCCGTCGGTCTGCGCAAGTCGTACGGCGACAAGACCGTGCTCAACGGCATCGATCTGAGTATCCCGGCCGGGTCCGTGTTCGCGCTGCTCGGGCCGAACGGCGCGGGCAAGACCACTGCCGTCAAAATCCTCTCCACCCTGATCACCGCCGACGCCGGTGACCTGCACGTCGGCGGTCACGACCTGGCCACCGACCCGCAGGCGGTACGTGCCGCGATCGGTGTCACCGGGCAGTTCTCCGCCGTCGACGGGCTGATCACCGGCGAGGAGAACATGCTCCTCATGGCGGACCTGCACCACCTGTCCAAGCGCGAGGGGCGGCAGGTCACCGACGAGCTGCTGGAGCGGTTCGACCTCACCGACGCCGCGAAGAAGCCCGCCTCCACCTACTCCGGCGGCATGAAGCGCCGCCTCGACATCGCCATGACGCTGGTCGGCAACCCGCGCATCATCTTCCTCGACGAGCCGACGACCGGCCTCGACCCTCGCTCCCGGCACAACATGTGGCAGATCATCCGCGGACTCGTCTCCAACGGCGTCACCGTCCTCCTCACCACGCAGTACCTGGAGGAGGCCGACGAGCTCGCCGACCGCATCGCCGTGCTCAACGACGGCAAGATCGCCGCCCTGGGCACCGCGGAAGAGCTGAAGCGGCTGATCCCCGGCGGCCATGTCCGGCTCTGCTTCTCCGACCCGTCCGCGTACCAGTCCGCCGCCCTCGCGCTGCGCGAGGGCACCCGGGACGACGACTCCCTCACGCTGCAGATCCCCAGCGACGGCACCCAGCGCGAGCTCCGCTCCATCCTCGACTGGCTGGACTCGGCCGGCATCGAGGCGGACGAGCTGACCGTGCACACCCCCGACCTCGACGACGTGTTCTTCGCCCTGACCAGCGGCACCAACCAGCCCCCCAAGGAGGCCGTCCGATGAGCTCCCTCTCCCTCGCCGTGCGCGACTCGTCCACGATGCTGCGCCGCAACCTGCTGCACGCGCGGCGCTACCCGTCCCTCACCCTGAACCTCCTGCTCACGCCGATCGTCCTGTTGCTGCTCTTCGTCTACATCTTCGGCGACGTGATGAGCGCGGGCATCGGCGGCGTCGGCGCAGACCGCACCGCGTACATCGCCTACCTCGTGCCGGGCCTCCTGCTGATGACCATCGGCAGCACCACGATCGGCACCGCGGTGTCCGTCTCCAACGACATGACCGAGGGCATCATCGCCCGCTTCCGCACGATGGCGATCCACCGCGGGTCCGTACTCGTCGGGCACGTCGTCGGCAGCGTGCTGCAGTCGGTCATGAGCGTGGTCCTCGTCGGTGCCGTCGCGGTGGCCATCGGCTTCCGGTCCACGGACGCCACGGCCCTGGAGTGGATCGCGGCATTCGGGCTGCTCACGCTGTTCGCCCTGGCGCTCACCTGGATCGCGGTCGGGATGGGCATGGTCAGCCCGAACGCCGAGGCGGCCAGCAACAACGCGATGCCGCTGATCTTCCTCCCGCTCATCTCCAGCGCCTTCGTCCCGGTCGACGCGATGCCGGGCTGGTTCCAGCCGATCGCCGAGTACCAGCCCTTCACGCCGGCCATCGAGACCCTGCGCGGGCTGCTGCTCGGCAGCGAGATCGGACACAACGGGTGGCTCGCGGTCGCCTGGTGTCTGGGTTTCACCGTGCTCGGCTACTTCTGGTCGAAGTCGGCTTTCAACCGCGATCCGAAGTAGCCGGGACGACCGCGCGGGCCGCCCCCCCGCAACCCGTCCCGTCCGAGGGCGGCGTACTCCGACACCGCGTCGGCGTACGCCGCCCCTTCCGCGTTCTCGGCCGCCGGCCGGGCACGGACCGCGGGCGTGGTCGGCTGGAACCCGCGCTGCACCCGCATCCGATCGGCCGGCGAGACCAGCCGTACGGCGGAGGTGTCCAGGCCGCGGCCGCACACGACGCCTGGACAAACCAGCGAGGGCCGCTCCCCCCGACCAGGGGGAAGC
>NZ_JBHVFF010000448.1:0-4539 GCF_042801895.1 Streptomyces sp. NPDC057543
GTTCACCGGTGCGACGGGTGAACCATCCGCGGACGGGCGCCGTAGGTCCCGTCAGTGGCACGGGAGCCGCCGAGTGCGGCTGCCGAGGCCCCCCATTCACGCCGGCTGGAGGACGTTCTCGTGTCGTTGATGTTGACCGTGGTCGAGGAGGGCGGTGACGCGTTCGACATCCACCTCGACGCCGACCCCGACACGCCCGTGCGCGCTGTCGCGGAGGCGCTGGCCGGGGCGGGAGGCGTCCACCTGCCCCCGGAGGGCCTCGGCCTGTACGCCGGCGACCGGCTGCTGCCCGCCGATATGCGGCTGCGGGACGCGCCGCTGCACCACGCGGCCATCGTGGGCCTGGGCCGCCCGACGGGCACCGTGTCGGCCGAACCGGACGGGCTGGTGGAGGTCCGTGCGGTCGGCGGGACCGGCGCGGGCGCCGTGCACCGGCTCGACATGGGCGAGTACCGGATCGGGCTGGCGCACGACGGGACCGCCCAGGTGCTGCGCGCCGTACCGGACCGTCCGTTCGCCGTCCTGGCGGTGGGCCCCCAAGGACGCTGCCGTATCACGCCCGACGCCTCCGCGCCGGGCGGCGGCACCCTGCAACTGGACCGCGAGGACCTCGCCGAGGCGACCGCCTGGCCGGCCGGCGCACAGCTCCTCGTCGGAGACAGCCTGCTCGAACTCGCCCTCCCGCAGAAGCCGGACGCGGCCGTGCAGCCGTCGGAGGACGGCACCGGCTGGGACTACAACCGGCCGCCGCGGCTGCGGCCGGCCGAGAACGCCACCCGCTTCACCCTGCCCTCCCCGCCCGCCCCGCCCGCCGCCCGGCCGCTCCCGTGGATCACCGCGGCGGCCCCGCTGGTGATGGCGGGGGCCGGGGCACTGATATTCGGTCGCATGTCGATGCTGCTGTTCGGGCTGCTCTCCCCGGTCGCGATCCTCGGCAACTATCTGATGAGCCGACGCAGCGGGCGCCAGACCCACTCCGACAGTGTCGCCGCCTACGAGGAGAAGAAGGCACGCATCGAGGGCGACGCGGCGAAGGCCCTGGCGGCCGAACGCACCGCCCGGCGCCGCGGATTCCCGGACCCGGCCGAGGTCGTCCTGACCGCCGTCGGCCCCCGGCGACGCCTGTGGGAACGCCGCACCTCCGACGCCGACTTCCTCGAACTGCGCATCGGAACCGCCGATCTGGCCTCCGACGTGGTGCTCCAGGACCCGACGAAGGACGAACACCGCCGCGAGGACCCGCGGACCGCGTACGACGTCCCGGTGACCGTTCCGCTGCGGGAGCACGACGTCCTGGGCATCGCCGGCGAGGGCCCGGCCGCGCGCGCCGTGGCGCGCTGGGCGGTCGCCCAGGCCGCCGTCCTGCACAGCCCCCGTGACCTCCAGATCCATCTGCTGACGACCGGCGAACGGGGCCGGGACGGCTGGTCCTGGCTGCGCTGGCTGCCGCATGTGCGCAAGAAGTCCGGCGACACCCCGGCCAGCATCGGCTACGGCACGGAGACCTGCGCCCGGCGGGTCGCCGAACTCACCGCGCTGATCGTCGAGCGCGCCGGACGGCAGGACCGGCGGAGCCGGCCCGCCGGGCCCGACGTGCTCGTCATCCTCGACGGAGCCCGCAGGCTGCGTTCGCTGCCCGGCGTGGCGCAGATCCTGCGCGACGGACCGGCCGTCGGCGTCCGCGCGGTCTGCCTGGACGCCGAGGAGCGGCTGCTGCCCGAGGAGTGCCACGCCGTCGTCGTCGAGGAGCCCGGCGGAACCGTACGGGTGGGACGCTCCGGGAGGGGCACCGTCGGGGGCATCCGGCCCGACGCGGTGTCCCTGGACTGGTGCCGTTCGCTGGCCCGCGCGATGGGCCCGCTGCGGGACCCGGGCGGGGCCGACGAGGATGCCGCGGTGCTTCCCGGCTCCGCGCGGCTGCTCGACGTCCTCGCCCTCGACCCGCCGCAGGCCGCCGGCATCCGGGCACGCTGGGCGGCCGGGGGCCGCTCGACCCGGGCGGCCGTCGGAGTCTCCCTGGACGGCCCGTTCTACCTGGACCTGCGGCGCGACGGCCCGCACGGGCTGGTCGCCGGCACCACCGGCTCCGGCAAGTCCGAACTCCTCCAGACGCTGGTCGCCTCGCTCGCGGTGGCGAACCGTCCGGACGCGATGACGTTCGTCCTGGTCGACTACAAGGGCGGCTCCGCGTTCAAGGACTGCGTCGACCTTCCGCACACCGTCGGCATGGTCACCGACCTCGACGCCCACCTCGTCGAGCGGGCCCTGGTGTCGCTGACGGCGGAACTCACCCGGCGCGAGCACATCCTCGCCGCGGCCGGCGCCAAGGACATCGAGGACTACGTCGAGTTGCTGGAGCGCAACCCGGCGGGCCGCGCCCCGATGCCCCGGCTGCTCATCGTCATCGACGAGTTCGCCTCGATGGTGCGCGACCTGCCGGACTTCGTGAAGGGTCTGGTCAACATCGCCCAGCGGGGCCGCAGCCTCGGCATCCACCTGATCCTGGCGACGCAGCGCCCCAGCGGCGTCGTCTCCTCGGAGATCCGCGCCAACACCAACCTGCGCATCGCGCTCCGGGTGACGGACGCCGGCGAGAGCCAGGACGTCCTCAACTCCGCCGAGGCCGCCGGGATCTCGCAGGGCACCCCCGGTCGTGCCTATGTGCGCCTGGGCCAGAACTCCCTCGTGCCGTTCCAGTCCGGACGGGTCGGCGGCCGTCGGCCCGGTGCCGCGGCGACCTCGCTGCCGGCACCCTGGGCGGTGACGGTCGGCTGGGAACGGCTCGGCGAGCCGCTCCCGGCGCGGCCCCGCGGCGCGGCCGTACCCGCCGAGGTGGAGACCGACCTCACCGGGCTCGTCACGGCGATCCGCGAAGCGGACCGGGAGATGGGCATCCCCGCGCAGCACAGCCCCTGGCTCCCGCCGCTGCCCGAGGTCCTGGTCACCGGCGAACTGCCGGCGCCCCCGCCCTCGGACTACGACCTCGCGCCCGTCGCGTACGGCGTGGTGGACCTGCCCGCACAACAGGCCCGGCTGCCCCTGGTGATCGACCCGGCGACGCTCGGGCACCTGCACATCATCGGCTCGCCCCGGCAGGGCAGGTCGCAGACACTGCGCACCATCGCCGGCACCCTGGCCTCCGCCCATTCCCCGGACCGGCTGCACATGTACGGCATCGACTGCGGCAACGGCGCGCTGCTGCCCATCGAGGGGCTGCCGCACTGCGGGGCCATCACCCAGCGCACCCAGCCCGACCGGGTGGCCCGGCTGCTCGCCCGGCTGTCCGGGGAGCTGACCCGGCGCCAGGAGATGCTCGCCGCCCGCGGCAGCGCCGACCTGCCGGAGCTCCGCCGCGCCCTGCCGGAAGCCGAACGGCCGCCGCACATCGTGCTGTTCATCGACCGGTGGGAGGTCTTCGACAAGCAGCTCGGCGAGTACGACTCCGGGAACCTGCTGAGCTCCGTGCTGACCCTGCTCCGGGACGGCGCGAGCGTCGGCATCCACCTGGTGATGACCGGTGACCGGGCGCTGTTCTCCAGCCGGGTCAACGGCTCCACCGAGGACAAGCTCGTGCTGAAGCTGAACGAGAAGTCCGAGTACGGGATGATCGGCATCACGCAGCGCAACGTGCCCGACGAGATCCCACCGGGCCGCGCGTTCCGTGCCGCCGACAAGGCGGAGGTGCAGATCGCGCTCCTCACGGACAACCCGGAAGGCCAGGCGCAGGCCATGGCGCTCCAGCAGATCGCCAAGTACTGCCGCGAGCGGGCGGCCCAGCTGCCGGACTCCACCCGGCCGTTCCGCGTCGACACCCTGCCGGACCGGCTCACCTGGGACGAGGCGATCCGGTACGTGCCGCAGCCGCTGCCGTCCGCACGGTGGGCCCTGTCCGGTGTCGGCGGCGACGAACTCACCGCGTCCGGGCCGGACTTCGCCATCACGTCGACCTTCCTCGTCGCCGGGCCCGCCCGCTCGGGCCGCAGCACCGTCCTGGCGACACTGGCACTGTCGCTGCTGTCGACCGGGACGCCGATCGTCGTAGGCGCGCCCGCCAGGTCGCAGCTGCGCCAACTCGCCGGACGGCCTGGGGTACTCGCGGTCTTCGACGAGTCCGACATCGACCCCACCGCACTGGAGGAGGCGTTGGCGTCCTCGCCGCAGGGGGCCGTGGTGATCCTGGACGACGCCGACCTGCTGCTGAAGACGAAGGCCGAGCCCGTCCTCACCCAGATCGCCAAGTCCGGTGCCGAGAACGGCCGGGGCCTGGTGATCTCCGGACAGACCGACCGGCTCTCCTCCGGCTTCTCCGGCTGGCACACCGAGGCCCGCCGCAACCGGTGCGGTCTGCTGCTGAAACCGCAGAACATGAGCGACGGCGAACTTATCGGCGTCAAGGTGCCCCGCAGCCGCCTGGGCGCGACCCGCCCGGGGCGGGCGATCCTGCACCTGGGCGACGGCGTGCTGCGCACCGTCCAGGTCCCGGAGACGGTGCTTCCGCCGGCCGGGAGCTGAGGGCCCAAGCCATGGCAGAGGGCTCCC
>NZ_JBHVFF010000449.1:0-4511 GCF_042801895.1 Streptomyces sp. NPDC057543
CTGGTCGGGCTCATAGACCACGATCGCCGGTTGGCCGAACCGGCGATCGTGAGGTTCGCATCGGGCGGGGTTGTCACGTCTGGCAGGGAGTGGACCGACGACGGTGACGTGCACGAGGTGCACTCGCTCAAGCGTCGCGCGGCAAGCGCGACGCGGCCTGTTCGCATCCCGTCGCAATTCGTAAGCATGCTGCGTGCCCATGCGAAACGGTTCGACGTGGCACCTGACTGGCGAGGGCGGTGGCCGGACGGGAACGAGGGGCGGTGCGGTGGTGTGGCGACGACCGGCGGACGGCCGCTCGTGACGGTGCGACTTCGGGAAGGGACCGCAAGGTGAGCGCACGGGTGTCGGGGCCGATGAACGGCGCGCTGTCGGCCGCCGTGCGAGTCCCGGCAACTCTTCCGAGACGCGTGGCCGTCAGGACAGGACCTCGTGATCGCCACCGGATGAGGGCGGGGAGGTCAACGTGGCCAGGTAGTCATCAAGGAGCTCGGCCTGGCGGTGGGGTGGGAACGCCGGGGGGTCGAACAGCGCCTGTACCACCAGACCGAGTACGAAGGACTGGGCGCCGGTCGCGATGCGGGCCGGGTCGCCATCGGGCAGTTCGCCGAGCTGTTGGGCTGCGGCGACCAGGTCGCGCAGCTTTTCGCGGCTCTGCGCGTACTTGCGGGCGTAATCGCCGCTCAACTCGGGGTTGGCGAGCGCGGCGTCCCAGGAGGACACCCAGATCCGGTTGCTGTCGGTGGCCTCGTCAGTCAGCGGCAGGATGTCCAGCAGCGCGGCCTTCACGGCGGACAGGCCTTTGTCGGCGGCGCGCCGGGGGCGGGAGGCACTTCGCCGTTCGAGCAGGTCGAGGGCGTACGCAACCAGGTCGCGTTTGGCGGGGAAGTAGTGGGTGAGCAGGCCGGTGGTGGCATCGAGCTCGGCGGCGACGGCTCGCATGGTCAATCCACCGAAGCCGTGAGCGACCAACACCCGCCAGACCGCCTCGGAGACGTCGCGTCGGCGAGCCTCGTGGTTCCCCTTGGTGCGTGGCATGCTGCTACGGTACATAGCCGAAACGTTTGTTATGTGAATGGGGTCATCGTGTTTTCCCTTTCTTTGCGGGACAACGCCCACCTCCGCCCGCTGGAGATATGGCATGCCGAGGAGTTCGCCGCCCACCTGGACCGGGCTCGCGAGCACATCCGGCCGTGGGTCGGGCCGGGGTTCGTCACCGACGACCTCGACGGGGCGCGGGCCACACTGCGCCGGTACGCCGAGCGTCAGGCCGCGGACGGCGGCCGCATCTTCGGTATCTGGCTCGACGGAACGCTGGTCGGCGGCGTGATGTTCGTGGACTTCGACGCCGACTTCGGTTCCTGCGAGATCGGCTGCTGGCTGGAGCCGGCCGTCGAGGGGCATGGCCTGGTCACAGAGGCGTGCCGCGCGCTGCTGGAGTGGGCGTTCGCCTCCCGGGGGATGCATCGCGCCGAGTGGCACTGCCGAGCCGACAACGAGCGCAGCTCCGCGGTGGCCCGGCGGCTCGGTATGACGCTCGAAGGCGTACGACGCGAGTACTGGCCCTACGGCGGCACCCGTCACGACAAGCAGATGTGGGCGATCCTCGCCCCCGAATGGCGAAACCATCACCAGTGACCGGAATCCCCGCCACGCACCCACGGCGGTGGCTGTGGGCCAACGCGGTGGGTGCTCACTCACGTGCAGCGGACTCCGGAAGTCGTGGTCCGACATCTGACTGCGGCCGGGTGAGCAGGGCGGGTCCGACACCGCGCGGGCAGGGGGGCGCCGCAGGGCGCCAGGACTCCGGTGAGTACTTGTGCGTCCGGGGTAGAGGCCCTCGCCCTGGGGCAGGATCTGATCTGCAGCGGGAGGGTGGACGTGGTCGTCGCAGGTGGGGTGCAGGCTCCGCCGCGATGGCGGTTCCCGCAGACTGATCACGCCCAATATGCGCCCTGAGATCAGCCGAGACCATGATGGGCGGCCCACAACGCCCCGGCACGGCTGGCAGCGTCGGAGACCAGGGCCGCCAGTTCGGGCTTCTCGGGAACGGGGAATGAGACGTATGCGCCCCGACCACCACCGACTGGTCTGCCGTAAGCCTTCACGGCGAGGTGACCGTCCGGGAGAAGCCGGACGTTGAGTGTGGTCAGCCTGAACGCTTCACCGCGTCGAGTGTCCGTCCAGCGGAGCGCCTGCGGGATCGTGACATTGATCGCCAGAGCACTTACTTCCAGGTCGCTGCTCATGGACGGATGATCTCATGCGAGTCGCCGCAGGCGGCCGCCATTGGCTTATGCAGCAGGCGATTTGATCACGACTCGATACGCACCCCAACAGGGCTCCACCCGGCGGGCCATCACAAGGGTCACCTCGCCGGTGTCGGCAGGCATGTTGGTGTGCTCAAGGCTGACCGCGGTCGCACATACTCCTCGTGATCACATCGCGTCCGTCCACACTTTGCGCCTTGCCCGGTCAGCTCAAGCTGTTTGTTCGATGGCGTCAGCGTCCCAGCTGGGCGTCGAGCCACGTGAGGATCTCGGGGGTCACGGGGTCGGTGATGTCCGTGAACTCCTGGTACTTCTTGAGGAACTTGGCCACGTACGGGCAGACGGGGACGATCCGCATCCCGGAGGCGCGGACGTCGGTCAGGGCCTGCTCGACGAGGATCGCGGCGAGTCCCTGGCCGGCGTAGGCGTCGTCGATCTCGGTGTGGAAGAAGACCCTCCGGTCGTCGCGGTCGCGGTAGGCGGTCAGGCCGGCGCGCTTGTCGTCGACGAGGATCTCGTAGCGGTGGCGGGCGTCGACGCGACGGACGAGGGGGGTAGTGGTCTGCTCGCTCATGACGGTCCTTTCGGTGGGGGTCAGTGGTGGGAGGGGTTCTTACGGGGTGCGATGACGGCGTTCGGCAGGGCGGGGGCGGGCAGCCGGTCGCCGGGGTAGCCGTCGACGCTGCCGAAACGGTCGGAGGCCTGCTCCCATTCCTCCCGCGCCTCGACGATGTCCTGGTGGCTGCGGCCGATGAAGTTCCACCACATGACGATCTCTTCCCCGAACGGCGTGCCGCCGAGCAGGACCGCCCGTGCGCGGTGGTCCGAGGCGTTGGTGAGGGTGAGAGTCGTCCGCCCCGTGGCCACGTAGCCGAGTTCGGCGGGGTGGAGGACCGCGCCGGCGAGGTGGACGTCGCCTTCGTCGACGAGCAGGCCGTGTTCGAAGGCCGGGTCGACGTCGAGGGTGACGGTGGCGCCGGGGTCGAGGAGGAGTTCGGCGCCCAGGAGCGGGGTGAAGGTGCGGACGGGGGAGGTCTCGCCGGCCAGTGTGCCCAGGAAGACCCTGAGTTCGGCGCCGTCGATGCGGAGCGGCTCAGGGGCGTGGTGCTGGAAGTTGCGGGGGGCGTGGCGGTGTTCGTCGGGGAGGGCCAGCCAGAGCTGGACGCCGTGCAGGACGGCGGTGTCGGGTGTGGAGACCTCCGTGTGGCTGATGCCGCGTCCGCCGGTCATGAGGTTGATCTCTCCGGGCCGTACGAAGGCGTGGGTGCCCAGGCTGTCGCGGTGCTCGATCCCGCCGGTGAAGAGCCAGCTCACGGTCTGCAGTCCGGTGTGCGGGTGAGGGGCGACGTCCATGCCGCCGGAGTCGGCGACCAGGTCGGGGCCGTAGTGGTCGGCGAAGCACCAGGCCCCGATGAGCGTCCGGGCCCGTTGGGGCAGTGTGCGGCGTACGGTCATGGCGCGCGGGCCGCCCAGCGGGACGTCCCGGGCCGTGAGGACCTCGACCTCTGTGTCACCCATCTCCTGACCCCTCCAATGTAGTTTTACTTTCAACAATCATGGAGGATAATAGTCGTGACGACAACGCCCGGCAACAGAAGAAGGAGCACAGGGTGAGCGAGACGGCACAGGTCACGGCAGTCCTCCGGTCCACCGGACGGATCCACCTCGACAAGCAGAACCCCATCGCGTACCAGGCACTGGTGAAGACGGCCGACGCCGTCCGTACCACCGCCGCCGATGCGGGTCTCGACCGGATCCTGGTCGAGCTGGTCAACCTCCGCGTCTCGCAGCTCAACGGCTGCGCCTACTGCCTCGACGTGCACACCCGGGCCGCGCTGCGGGCCGGTGAGACCACCCGGCGCCTCGGCGTGCTCGCCGCCTGGCGCGACACCGAACTCTTCACCGCCCGGGAGCGCGCCGCCCTCGCTCTCGCCGAGGCCACCACCCACCCCGCCGACGCCCTTGCCCAGGAACGGGCGTACGCCGAGGCCCACGAGGCGCTGAGCGACGACGAGCTGTCCGCGGTGATCTGGGTGGCCATCACCATCAACGCCTTCAACCGGGTCTCGATCCTGAGCAAGCACCCGGTACGGGAGACCCCCTCCCGCTGAAGCGCATGACCCGGCTCACGGCGCGGCGGCCCACCCCGCACCCGGGACCGAGAGTCGCCACAGAACCGCCGCGCCCGTGGCGAGCAGTGCCAGCGCCACCGCCAGGACGAGGGAAAGCCCGATCTTCTGG
>NZ_JBHVFF010000450.1:0-4471 GCF_042801895.1 Streptomyces sp. NPDC057543
GGGGGTGCGGGGGCCTCGGGGGGGGGGGGGTGGGGGCCGCCCGCCCCCCCCCCCCCGGGGGCGGGGGGGGGGGGGGGGGGGGGGCCGGGCCCCCCGTATCCGCAAGGGGACGGGGGGGGGGGGGGTGGAAAACCCCCACGCCCCCTTACCTGCGCCGCATATCCGCCACCCTCGCCCGGTCCCCCGGCCCCTGCCCCTGTTCCGCCAGCACTGCCGCGCTCCGTAGTTGCTGTGGCCCCGGCCCTCCGGGGCCACCCCGGGTACGGCGCTGGCCGGGGAGCGGCATGTCGAGGCGGGGCCGACGACCCGGTGGGAGGGCTTCCGCCGGAGCGGGGCCGTTGCCCGCGCCGGCCACCGCGATCTGCACGCCCTGGTCCGCCAGGGCCTGGAGTTCGGTGGCGGCGCGGTCGTCCTGGCCGGGCGGTTCGTCCGTCACGAGGCGGGTGATCAGATCCGTCGGCACCGTCTGGAACATGGTGTCGGAGCCGAGCTTGGTGTGGTCCGCCAGGACCACCACCTCCGCCGCCGCCTGCACCAGGGCCCGGTCCACGCTCGCCGAGAGCATGTTGGACGTGGACAGGCCGCGTTCCGCGGTGAGCCCGCTCCCGGAGAGGAACGCGCGCGAGACCCGCAGTCCCTGGAGCGACTGCTCGGCACCGCTGCCCACGAGGGCGTAGTTGGAGCCGCGCAAGGTGCCGCCCGTCATCACCACTTCCACCCGGTTGGCATGGGCCAACGCCTGGGCGACCAGCAGTGAGTTGGTGACGACGGTCAGACCGGGGACCCGCGCGAGCCGGCGGGCCAGCTCCTGCGTGGTCGTACCGGCACCGACGACGATGGCCTCGCCCTCTTCGACGAGACCCGCGGCCAGGTCGGCGATGGCCGTCTTCTCCGCGGTGGCGAGATGGGATTTCTGCGGAAAGCCGGACTCCCGCGTAAAACCGCCCGGCAAAACCGCACCGCCGTGCCGGCGGTCGAGGAGTCCTTCTGCCTCCAGCGCCCGCACGTCCCGCCGTACGGTCACTTCGGAGGTCTGGACGACGCGGGCGAGCTCACGGAGCGATACCGCCCCGTTGGCGCGCACCATTTCGAGGATCAACTGACGACGTTCTGCAGCGAACACGAAACTGACAGTAACGTGACACCAGAGCGTTTTCAGCAGTTTGCGCCGAATAACAGAAGTTGTGCATACAAAGGGCCGCCGAGTGGTATAGGCGGCCCGTTGTTGTTCCGTACTGATCAGCCGACGGCCGCCGGGCGGTCGTCGGACGCCCGAACGACCGCCTGAGCTGCCGCGATGCGCCGCGAACTGCCGGGGAACGCCGCGAAACGCCGGGTTTCGCGACTGCGTCTACGCCTCGCCCGCGTTCTTCCGGGTGTGCAGCTGACGGGCCACTTCCGCGATCGAACCCGACAGGGACGGGTACACCGTGAAGGCGTTTGCGATCTGTTCGACCGTCAGGTTGTTGTCGACCGCGATCGATATCGGGTGGATGAGCTCGCTCGCCCGCGGCGCGACGACACAGCCGCCGACCACGATGCCGGTGCCGGGCCGGCAGAAGAGCTTGACGAAGCCGTCGCGGATGCCCTGCATCTTGGCGCGCGGGTTGCGCAGCAGCGGCAGCTTGACCACCCTGGCGTCGATCTTGCCGGCGTCGACGTCGGCCTGGGTGTAGCCGACGGTGGCGATCTCGGGGTCGGTGAAGACGTTCGAGGAGACCGTCTTCAGGTTCAGCGGAGCCACCGCGTCCCCGAGGAAGTGGTACATCGCGATCCGGCCCTGCATGGCGGCGACCGAGGCGAGGGCGAAGATCCCGGTGACGTCACCGGCCGCGTACACGCCGGGGGCGGTGGTGCGGGAGACCTTGTCGGTCCAGATGTGGCCGGACTCCTTGAGCCGGACCCCGGCCTCCTCCAGCCCCATGCCGGCGCTGTTCGGGATCGCGCCGACCGCCATCAGGCAGTGCGAACCGGAGATGACCCGGCCGTCGGCGAGGGTGACCTCGACCCGGTCGCCGACGCGCTTCGCCGCCTGGGCACGGGAGCGGGCCATGACGTTCATGCCACGGCGGCGGAAGACGTCCTCCAGCACGGCGGCGGCGTCCGGGTCCTCGCCCGGCAGCACCCGGTCGCGGGACGAGACGAGGGTGACGCGCGAGCCGAGCGCCTGGTAGGCGCCCGCGAACTCGGCACCCGTCACACCGGAGCCGACCACGATGAGCTCCTCGGGGAGCTCGTCGAGGTCGTAGACCTGGGTCCAGTTCAGGATGCGTTCGCCGTCGGGGAGCGCGTCCGGGATCTCCCGGGGGTGGCCGCCGGTCGCAATCAGCACGGCGTCGGCGGTGAGCGTCTCCTCCGTGCCGTCGGCGGCGGTCACGACGACCGTGCGGGAGCCGTCGGCGGCCTGGAGGCCGTCGAGGCGGCCGCGGCCGCGCATCACCCGGGCGCCGGCCCGGGTGACGGACGCGGTGATGTCGTGGGACTGGGCGAGCGCCAGGCGCTTCACCCGCCGGTTGACCTTGCCGAGGTCCACGCCGACGACCCGGGCCGCCTGCTCGACGTGCGGCGTGTCGTCGGCGACGATGATGCCCAACTCCTCGTACGAAGAGTCGAAGGTGGTCATCACCTCTGCCGTCGCGATCAGGGTCTTCGAGGGCACGCAGTCGGTGAGCACGGACGCGCCGCCGAGGCCGTCGCAGTCGACGACGGTCACCTCCGCGCCGAGCTGGGCGCCAACCAATGCCGCCTCGTACCCGCCGGGTCCGCCGCCGATGATCACGATCCGGGTCACGAAAAGTCCGCCTCGCGTGTCTCATCCCGCGGCCGTCTGCTGCCCCGGCCGGGGGTCCGGGGGGTCGCCCCGGGGAATGCAGTACGTACTTCATTGTCCCGCACGCGCCAAGGTGCTTCGCCCCGGGGCCCTCCATACGTGCGCCGACGCGTCTTGGGCGGGGCTTCACGGACCGCGGGCGGAACCCCGTACGGGGTCTTCCTCACAGGAATCGACGTTCCGGCCACCGCCTCCCGTACCCTCGACCCCATGTCGCTCTACGCCGCGTACGCCGGCAACCTCGACGCGCGGCTGATGACGCGCCGCGCACCGCATTCCCCGCTGCGCGGCACCGGCTGGCTCAACGGCTGGCGGCTGACCTTCGGCGGGGAGCAGATGGGCTGGGAAGGCGCGCTCGCCACGGTGGTGGAGGCCCCTCGTTCCCAGGTCTTCGTGGCGCTGTACGACATCGCTCCGATGGACGAGGACTCCATGGACCGGTGGGAGGGCGTCGGCCTCGACATATACCGGCGGATGCGGGTACGGGTGCACACCCTGGACGGCGAGGAGCCGACCTGGATGTATGTGCTGAATGGGTACGAGGGCGGGCTGCCGTCCGCCCGCTATCTGGGCGAGATCGCGGACGCCGCGGAGTCCGCGGGCGCACCGCACGACTATGTGATGGAACTGCGCAAGCGCCCCTGCTGACCCGGCCGACCAGCGCTTTTGTGTGAATGTACGAGGAAGCGTGTGCAGACTCTACGCATGGGCATCTACGCGCGTAGGGAATCACCGGTTACCCTCATCCGCGTGAACGCATCAGTTATTCCGGACAACATCCAGGGCGACCCGTACGCCGCCGCCGCCGACGCCGCCGCCCGCCTGCGCGAGCTGACCGGTGCCGAGACCCACGACGTCGCCCTCGTGATGGGGTCCGGCTGGGCTCCCGCGGGCGATGCGCTCGGCGCTCCGGAGGCCGAGTTCCCGGTGACCGACCTGCCCGGTTTCCCGGCGCCCGCCGTGCAGGGGCACGGCGGCACGATCCGCTCGTACCGGATCGGCGAGAAGCGTGCCCTGGTCTTCCTCGGCCGCACGCACTTCTACGAGGGCCGCGGTGTCGCCGCCGTCGCGCACGGCGTCCGTACCGCCGTCGCCGCGGGATGCAAGACCGTCGTGCTGACGAACGGCTGCGGCGGTCTGCGCGAGGGCATGCGCCCCGGGCAGCCGGTCCTGATCAGCGACCACATCAACCTGACCGCGGCGTCCCCCATCGTCGGCGCCAACTTCGTCGACCTGACCGATCTGTACTCGCCGCGGCTGCGCGCGCTGTGCAAGGAGGTCGACGAGACCCTCGAAGAGGGTGTGTACGTGCAGTTCCCCGGCCCGCACTACGAGACGCCCGCCGAGATCAACATGGTCCGTGTGATGGGCGGTGACCTGGTCGGCATGTCCACCGTGCTGGAGGCGATCGCCGCACGGGAGGCGGGGGCCGAGGTGCTCGGCATCTCGCTGGTCACGAACCTGGCCGCGGGGCTGAGCGGGGAGCCGCTCAACCATGAAGAGGTGCTGCAGGCGGGACGCGATTCGGCTACCCGGATGGGAGCGTTGCTGGCTCGGGTGCTCGAGCGGATCTGAGCCCCTTCCCGAACCGGGGCTCCGCCCCGGGCCCCGCGCCTCGAACGCCGGCGAGGCTGAAAAGTC
>NZ_JBHVFF010000451.1:0-4442 GCF_042801895.1 Streptomyces sp. NPDC057543
GCCTCGGCGGACTTTTCCGGCAGGGCGTGCTGGCCGAGAACCGCGGCGGTGACGAAGGCGACCGACAGACCGGCGGCATCGGCGATCTGCTGCCACGAGAGGTCCTTGCGGGTCTTGGCCTCGACCGCGGCGATCGCGAGCTGCTGACGGGCAGTGGGGTCGAACTGGGCGTGCATCATGAGGGGTTTCCTTTCGCAGGTGCCGTCCGCCGGGGCAGCGGGCGGCACGTTTCGTGGGCGGTACGGGACGACGGCAACCGGACCGGATCAAGGCGACGCTCGGGCAGGGCGCGGCGTGCGGGTCGCAGGTCGGGGTCAGGAAGCGGGAGGAGGGTGTGCGTCGGCGTGACGCGGCGGGTCGGCGAAGGCCGGCGTGCCGGTCAGGCGGGCGCGGAGCCGGCCCCGACCGGGCAGGCCTCGACCTCTCTCCGGAAACGGTCGATTCCCTCGGTGGGATGGCGTACGGCTCTGATTCCCTTGACTCCCTTCGACCGGTACTGCTGGTGGGACCGACGTCATTCACTCTGCATGACCTGCATCTATAGTGTCCAAGACGTAAAAAGACTGGCAGTCATCGATTTCGTCTATAGTCGGCTTCATGAGGCCGGAACTGCGTCACCTGCGCTACCTGCTCGCGGTCGCCGAGCACGCGAACTTCACCCGCGCCGCCGAAGAGCTGCGCATCTCCCAGCCCACCCTGTCCCAGCAGATCAGGCAACTGGAGAAGTCCCTCGGGGTCCAGCTGCTGGACCGGACCGGCCGCACCGTGCGCCTGACCGACGCCGGGGCGACGTACGTCCACTTCGCCCGGCGCGCGCTACGGGACCTGGCGGCCGGGGAGCGGGCGGTGCTCGATGTGCAGGACCTCGCGCGCGGCCGCCTCCGGCTCGCGGTCACGCCCACCTTCACCGCCTACCTCACCGGCCCGCTCGTCGCCGGTTTCCACGACCGTCACCCCGGGATCACCCTGGACGTACGGGAAGCCACCCAGGACCGCATCGAAGCCGATCTCCTGGATGACCGGCTCGACCTCGGCATCGCCTTCGCCGGCACCCATCTGCCGGGCATCGAGGCCACGGCGCTGTTCACCGAGGCACTCAGCCTCGTCGTCGGCCCCCACCACCCCGGCACCGGCCATCCCGGCCCCATGACCATCCACGACCTGTGCAGTCACCAACTCGCTCTGCTCAGTGGTGATTTCGCGACCAGACGGCAGATCGACGAACACCTCGGCAAGCATCAGGGAAGCCCGCGGATCGCGGTGGAGGCCAACTCGATCAACGCACTCATCGAGATCGTCCAGCGCACCCCGCTGGCCACCGTCGTGCCCGACCCCATCACCCGCGACCACCCGCGCCTGCGCCCGATTCCCCTCGAACCGGCCTTTCCCTCCCGCACCGTCACGCTGCTCCGCCGGGAGAGCGCGTACCGAAGCGCCGCCTCCCGCGCCTTCACCCGCCAGGTCACCGAGTGGGCACACCGCCACGGCTACTCGGTCACCTGAGGCCCCTGGCCGACTGCACCCGAGGTCCTTGGCACCTGCCGTCGCGCCGCCGTGATCCGGCCGACTGTCCCGAGTGACCGGAGTCCGGGGTCAACCGATCGGACGACAGCGGTGTCCCCCTTCCCGCGCGCGGTGTCCAGCCGGTGCGACGACGGGGGACGGGAGAGACGGACCCAGGATGGAGCAGAGAGCGGAACACCCGGATTCCTCCGCGGTCCCGTGGTTCCCCCGCGTCCCCCTGGAGCCGGCAGCAACGAAGCACGTGAAGCGAACCCGGCGTGCGCAGCCGACCATGGCCGGCCCGTCGGCGCGTGCTCGACGGCCGGGACCGTAGCAAGGACTAAGGAGCACAGCAATGAACACTCTCGACCGCGCCCTGCTGGAGGCCGCCGCACGCGGTGATGCCGACGCCGTACGCGCCGCCCTCGACGGAGGCGCCACAACAGATGTCCGGGACGAGCGCGATCGCACCCCGCTGCTGCTCGCCGCGCGCGGCGACCACGTGGCCGCCGCGCAGGCGCTGGTCGCCGCCGGTGCCGACCCCAACGCTCAGGACGACCGGCTCGACAGCCCCTGGCTCGTCACCGGCGTCACCGGCAGTGTCGCCATGATGCGGACTCTGTTGCCCGCGGATCCCGCCCTGAAGGTCACCAACCGTTTCGGCGGCATCTCGCTGATCCCGGCCGCCGAACGCGGCCACGTCGACTACGTCCGGGCCGTGCTCCGCGAGACCGACATCGACATCGACCACGTCAACCGGCTCGGCTGGACGGCCTTGCTGGAGGCGGTGATCCTCGGGGACGGCGGCCGCGCCCACGAGGAGATCGTCGAACTGCTGATCACCGCCGGAGCCGATCCGGGGCTGCCCGACGGCGAGGGCGTCACCGCTCTGGAGCACGCCGAACGCCGTGGTTTCACCGGGATCGCCGGTCTGCTGCGGGCCGTACGGTGAGGCGGGCCGCATGGGCCGCGGCGGTGGTCACCGCCGCCGCCGTGCTCGTCACCGGGTGCACTGTCGGGGGAGAGGACAACTCTCCTTCCGTGCCCGCGGGTTCAGCCACTGACAAGTCGACGCCGCAGGGCCGCAACTCCGGCCCGGCCGCCGAGCCGTCGGTCCCCGTGCCGCCGGGCCGCACCCCGTCCGGCACCCTCCTCGTCACCGACTTCGGGGCCGACACCGTGACGTTCGTCGACCCTGACCGGGGCGCGTTCGACTCGGTCGAGGTGGGCACGGCCCCGTACGGGCTCGTCGTCGGCGACGACGAACGGGCGTGGGTCGCCACCGCCGAAGGCGTTGCCGTCGTGGACGCGGGCAAGCGGACCAGGATCGCCCGTATCCCGTACGAGACGGAGGGCATCGGAAAGCCCACGCACGGCGAGTACCGCGGGGGAGGCATGGGCATCGCCCTCGCCCCCGACGGCCGCCATGTGTATGTAGGCGTGAACCGGCCCGGCGACAACGGCACCGTCGAGGTGATCGACACCCACGCCCTGAAGGTCACGGGCGTCGCCGAGGTGGGCCGCCGCCCCTTCGACGTGGACGTCTCGCGCGACGGCCGCGAGGTGTACGCGACGGACCACGACTCCTTCGACGTCACCGTGGTTCGGACGGTCGGCCTGGACACCCGGCGCATCGAGGTCGCGCCCTACGGCACAGAAGGGGGCCTGGGCTCCTGGCTCAAGCCGCATTACGCCGTCGTACGGCCCTCGGACGGACGGCTGCTGCTGCCGTTCGAAGGCGAGCGGCTGGTCGTCCTCGACCCGCAGACGGGAACGTCCCGCGTGGAGAGCATGACCGCAAACACCCACCAGCACGGCGCCGCGATCACCATCGACGGCACACTGCTCGTGGTCGGCACCGGCCCGATCGACCCCACGCGCGACGAGGGCCCGTCACTGACCGTGCGCCACCCGGACGGCCGGGAACGCGTCATCCCACTGGACGGGCCCCATGAGGACGTCGCCGCCTCCCGCGACGGCCGCACCGCGTACGTCACGGGAGGCTTCACCCGCGACGGCTACTGGGACGGCATCACGGTCGTGGACCTGTCCTCCGGCGCCTCCCGACGCCTGACGGCCGGCGAACGCCCGCTGGGTATCGCAGTCCTCTGAGCCGGCGAACGCGCACTGGGTATCGCGGTCCTCCGAGCCGACGAGGATGCGGTGACGGACCTCCATCGACATCGCAGCAGGTCGGATCACCCCCCCAGTGGTGCGCAGAGTTGCCGACCGAATCCCATGCTGATCGACGAAGGCACCTGCTAACATTTCTTGGCATGTGCTGGACGTTGACATGAGAGACGCCGCGCCGACGGGCGACGACCTGGTGCGGGTTCTGGCCACGCTGTCCAACCCGCACCGGCTGCGGGTTGTGGCGGCCCTTTCCGGCCGACGCAATTACGTGAGCCAGCTGGCGCGCGAGCTGGACATCAGCAGGGCGCTGCTCCAGGTCCATCTGAAGAAGCTGGAGGCGGTCGGCCTCGTCTCCTCGCGGCTGGAGCTGTCGGAGGACGGAAAAGCAATGAAGTTCTACGAGGTGAGTCCGTTCTCGTTCCACCTCACACCCGAGTGCATCGAGAGCGCCGTAGAGACGTTGACCATCGAGAAGGGACCGTCGCGATGAACGAGCACGAGTGGCAGGAAGTCATCGGAACCATCGGCATGTTCGTCCTGCTCATCGCCGTGGTCGTCGTGATCATCTGGCAAGTTGCCGCCGGCCGGCGGGCGAAGGCTGTTCAGGCGCGCGAGAACGAGTACAAGAAGCTCGCCGAAGCCGCTGTCGCCGGGCAGCGGAACATCGAGCGGCAACTCGCCGAGATCGGCGGCCAGGTCTCGGACCTGCAGGGCCGCACGGATTCGATCGAGCGGGTCCTCAAAGACGTCGAGTAGCTCCCCAGGGGCACATCCCGGGGAAGGTCCCGGGCCGTCGAGCGGTAACT
>NZ_JBHVFF010000452.1:0-4433 GCF_042801895.1 Streptomyces sp. NPDC057543
ACCGCATACGCACCGAAGGCATCGAGAAGAACACCCACGACAACCCCTTCGGCGCCGTCCTCTCCTTCCGCGGCACCCCCACCGACACCACCGTCGAACACACCCTGAGCACGGCGATGCCGGACCTCTCGGACCTGTTCGAGGTGGGCGACTCGTCGAAGTTCGCCGTCGGCCAGTGGTGGGCCGTGGAGATCAACGCCCTGGCGGGGAAGTACGAGAAGGAGATCCAGCGCCTCGTCCAGGTCACCGATGTGGTCGACTCGACGCACATCCGGGTCAACTACCAGATCGGCTGGGACCTGGCCGCCGGCCGCACCCTCACCTGGACCCGGATCGAACCCGTCGACCGCGCCCATGTCCGCAACATGGTCTTCGAGGGCTGGGGCGACGACGAGATGACCGGCTCGCACCCGGTCGCGTACGAGTACGCGGTGCGCTGCGACGTCTCCGGGATCGAGGCCATCGGCACCTTCTGGCCCGTGGTGATGCGCCGCTGGTGCACGTACTACCGCACCGAGCAGTGCTCGCTGACCAACCCCAAGTCCGTCACGTACGGCGGCGCGGGCTATCTCACCCAGCAGATCTACTGCCTGTACGGGCACGTCGAGGACTGTCACACGTCCAACGCCCGTCATCTCAACGACTTCACGGCCTCCGCCTACTGCTACGTCACCAACTGCCACGGCGACGGTGACGACGAGGGCCCGTTCGTGACGCACGGACAGTTCGAGCACGACCTCGTCTACACCGGCAACTCCGGGCTGATGACGTTCGCCAACTCCGGTGCCGCCTGGGGCGGCAGGGCCAAGCGGATCACCGTCCGCCGACACGCCTGCTCCTGGTTCGTGGCCCGCGTCAAGATCACCGATCTGACGCTGGAGGACGTCCTGGTCATCGGCAAGAAGTCCCTGGCCGGCTCCGGCATGCTCTGGGTCAACGCCGACGGGGTGCAGATGCGCGGCTGTACGGCCACCGGTCCGCTGATCGTCTCCCGGGCCTCGGACCTGTCCGCCCGCCCCAATGTGATCGCCGACTCCTCGTTCGCCTTCGCGCCGGGCGCGGAGATAACCCAGGCCAATGTGACCGTCCCGCTCACCCTCCAGCGCAACACGCTGAAGGGCGTCGACGGCGCGGTCCTCAACGGCACCGGGCCGCTCGTCATCGACCAGTGCACGCTGACCGGCTCCAAGGACACCGCCCCGGTCTCGCTCGCGCACGCCGACATCACCGTCCTCGGCGGTGAACTCCGCGACACCGGACTGAAGTTGACCTCGGCGAAGGACCAGCGGCTGCGCATCGACGGCACGCGGCTGTCCGGCACCAACAAGGACGGCGCCCTGCTCGCCCGTACCGGCTCCGGACGCACCGTCGACTGGCAGCTCACCGGCCTCGACTCGACCGCGCCCAAGGGCACCGCCCATGTGCTGGTCACCGAGGGCCCCAACCGCTACCGGGCCACCGGCTCCACCTTCACCGGCGGCCGGCTCGAACTGCGGCCCACGGCGTTCGGCGGCACCGCCAGCCATCTGCTGCACACCGGCTGCGTCGAGGACGGCACCGAGCGCACCGCCCTGCCGGACGAGGGCGACCGCGTCGCCCACACGGCCGCCACGCTGCGCTTCTGACCACCTGGGGGTCTCTCGTTCGGATCACGTCGGGCTCGCGAGGTCCGGCACGCACGCTCGCGGCGTTGTCGTCGGTCTTCCCCAAGCTCTCGGCTCCGCTCGAGCGGGGGAGACCCCATCCGGCTCCCTCCTCCGCCTTGCGATCGCACGCACCGGATCCCGCCCTCTGATCCGGCCTGATCCGAACGAAAGACCCCAACCCATCGACCACCAGGGAATCCCCGTGTCCACGCATACCCCGATCACCGGCCGGCCCGTACGGGTCGCGCTCGTCGGCGCCGGCAACCGCGGTCTGACGTACGCCGAGTGGATCAAGGCGCACCCCGAGCGCGCCGAACTCGTCGCCGTCGCCGATCCGCGCCCCGCCGCGCGGGCCGCCGCCGGCGCACCCGTCGAGTTCGACGACTGGCGGCCGCTGGTCGAGAACCGCATCGCCGACGCCGTCGTCGTCGCCACCCAGGACCGCTTCCACGTAGAGCCGGTACTGGCCCTGGCCGAGGCCGGATACGCGATCCTCGCCGAGAAGCCCCTCGCCCCGACCGAGGAGGAGACCCGGCGGATCGTCGAGGGTGTGGAGCGGGCCGGGGTCCTGTTCGCGGTGTGCCATGTCATGCGGTACACCCCGTACACCGACCTGGTGAAGGAGGTCGTGGGCTCCGGCGTGCTCGGTCAGCTGGTCTCCCTCGACCATCTGGAGCCGGTCGGCTGGTGGCACTACGCCCACAGTTATGTGCGCGGGCCGTGGCGCAGCGAGAAGGACTCCTCCCCGATGCTGCTCGCCAAGTCCTGCCACGACCTGGACTGGATCACATACGTCATGGGCGGCCGGATCGAACAGGTCACGAGCTTCGGCGGGCTGAAGCACTTCCGGCCGGAGAACGCCCCGGCCGGGTCCGCCGACCGCTGCCTCGACTGTGCGGTCGAGTCCGGCTGCCCGTACAGCGCGCTGAAGCTGTACCTGCCGACGCTGCGCGAGAAGGGCGCGGTCTGGCCGGTCACCCATGTCACCGAGGCGACCGACGAAGCCGGGCTGGTACAGGCGCTGCGCGAGGGACCGTACGGCGTCTGCGCGTACCGCGGCGACAACGACGTGGTCGACCACCAGGTCCTCGCGATGCAGCTGACGGACGGGGTGACCGCGACCTTCCAGATGGTGGCGTTCACCGAGCAGACACACCGGCAGACCCGGATCTTCGGCTCGCACGGCTGGCTCATCGGTGACGGTGAGCGGGTCACCGTGCAGGACTTCCGGACCGGTGAGTCCACCGTTCATGAACTCGGCGCGTCCGGTTCGAACGCGGCCGACGGGCACGGCGGCGGGGACGCCGCGCTCGTCGAGGCGTTCGTCACCGCCGTCGCCACCGGCGACGCCGGGGCCGTCCGCTCCGGTCCCGCCACCTCGCTCGGCAGTCATCTCGCGGCGTTCGCCGCCGAACGTGCCCGGCACACCGGCACCGTGCAGACGGTCCCGGCCCAGTGACACCCCCTCTTCCCGGCCCCACCCTCACGTCCTCGGAGGACCACCTCATGTCCCGTCTTCTCACCCGCCGTTCCAGAGTCCGTGCCGTCGCCGCGCCCGTCCTGGCCACCGCGCTCGCCGCCGGTGTGCTGGCCGGCTGTTCCGGCAGCGGCAGCGACGACAACACCGTGACCATGTGGACCTACCCGGTCATCTTCGACGAGGCCAAGAACAAGGCGTACTGGGACGGTCTCATCAAGGCGTTCGAGAAGGAGCACGCGGGCGTCAAGGTGAAGGTGGAGACCTTCCCGTGGGCCAACCGCGACACCGCGCTGGCCACCGCGATCGCCTCCGGCAAGGGCCCCGACGCGGTCTACCTGATCCCGGACCAGCTGCCGAAGTACGCCAAGAGCATCGTCCCGGCCGACGACTACATGCCCGCCGCCGCCAAGTCGGACTACACGGACTTCGCGCTGAAGTCCGTCACGGTCGACGGCAAGGCCCTCGCCACCCCGATCCTGACCAGCGCCAACCCGCTGATCTGCGACAAGCGGGTGTTCGCCGCCATCGGCGAGAAGAACTACCCGACGAGCTGGGCGGACCTTCAGGCGCTGGCACCGAAGCTGAAGAAGAAGGGCTACTACGCCACCACCTACTACGGCGACACCCAGCAGACGCTCAACATGACCTTCTACCCGCTGCTGTGGCAGGCCGGCGGCGACGTCTTCTCCGAGGACGGCAAGAACGTCACCTTCAACGACGCGGCGGGCGTCAAGGCCCTGACGTACCTGAAGGAACTCGTCGACGGCGGCTACACCGACAAGGACCTGGTCACCACCACGCCGAAGCTGGAGCAGACCCCGACCGCCAAGGGCAAGATCGCCTGTACCTGGCAGAACACCCCGGCGGACGTCGAGCCGTTCTGGGGCAAGGAGAACATCGTCGTCCAGCCGCCGCTGAAGGACGCCGAGTCGGTCGGTTACGGCACGGTCGGCGCCCTGTCGATGCTGAAGGGCGCCGACAAGAAGAACACCGGCGACTGGCTGAACTTCGTCGCCGAGTCGAAGAACGCGGCCGGTCTGCAGAAGGCGGCGGGCTACTTCCCGGCCCGTAAGTCCGGTGGCGACCTGTACCCGGACGACGCGCTGCAGACGACGGTCGGCGCGACGCTGCCGAGCATGACCGTGGGTCCGCTCCAGGACAAGGCCCGTGAGGTCCAGGGCGTGCTCGCACCGGAGATCCAGGCGGCGCTGCTGGGCAAGAAGAGCCCGCAGGAGGCGCTGAACGCCGCGCAGAAGGCCGCGCAGGCGATGCTCGGCCGCTGAACACGCGCGGGGCCGGGGTCCGGC
>NZ_JBHVFF010000453.1:0-4406 GCF_042801895.1 Streptomyces sp. NPDC057543
CCCGCACGGGGTGCCGCCCTTCAGCGTATGCGTACACGGGTGTCCGCGCCTACTTGCGCATGACCTCCGGCTCGTGGCGGCGCAACAGTCGCGCGACGACGACGCCGCAGATGATGCCGAGCAGCAGGAGCACCGAGATGTTCATGCCCCACTGACCGGCCGAATGCTCCCACAGCGGGTCCAGGTCGGTCGGGTTCTTCGGGTCCCACGGCGCCATGAGGTGTGACAGGTCGAGCGTCGCGCCCGCGCCGGCGATGGCCCAGCGGGACGGCATCAGCCAGGCGAACTGCTCCAGGCCGGGCGATCCGTAGACCTGGAAGAGGATGCCGGTGAAGACGACCTGGACGATCGCGAACATGACCAGCAGCGGCATGGTCTTCTCGGCGGTCTTCACCAGCGAGGAGATCACCAGGCCGAACATCATCGAGGTGAAGCCGAGCACGATGATCGTCACGCAGAGCTCGACGGCCGGCGGCATGATCAGGCCCTCCGCGGGCAGCTCGCGGGTGGCGAAGCCGATGCCGCAGATGATGACGCCCTGGATGGCCGTGATCACGCCGAGGACGATCACCTTCGACATCAGATAGGCGGAGCGGGAGAGACCGGTGGCCCGTTCCCGTTCGTAGATGACGCGTTCCTTGATCAGTTCTCGTACGGAGTTGGCCGCACCGGAGAAGCACATGCCCACCGCGAGGATCAGCATGATCGTTCCGGCGGCTCCGTTGAACCGGGACGGCGGCTTCGGCGGGGCCAGGCCGAAGTTGGCGGGGATGACCACGCTGACGACGCCGAGCACGGCGGGCAGGACCACCATCAGCCCCATGAAGCCCTTGTCGGACGCGATCACCGAGACGTAGCGACGCATCAGCGTCCACAGCTGGGCCGTCCAGCTCTGCGGCTTCGGCGGGCGCAGCTGCTGCGGCGGCATGTGTACGGACTGTACGGCGACGGCGTCGATGTCCGCGGCGTACATCTGGTAGTGCTGCGAACCGCGCCAACGGCCCGCCCAGTCGTAGTCGCGGTAGTTCTCGAACGCGGAGAAGACATCGGCCCAGGTCGTGTAGCCGAAGAAGTTGAGCGCCTCCTCCGGCGGGCCGAAGTAGGCGACGGAACCGCCCGGCGCCATGACGAGCAGCTTGTCGCAGATCGCCAGCTCGGCCACGGAGTGGGTGACGACGAGGACCGTACGGCCGTCGTCGGCCAGGTCGCGCAGCAGCTGCATGACATCGCGGTCCATGCCCGGGTCGAGGCCGGAGGTCGGCTCGTCCAGGAAGATCAGCGACGGCTTGGTGAGCAGCTCCAAAGCCACGGAGACACGCTTGCGTTGACCACCGGAGAGCGAGGTGACCTTCTTGTCCTTGTGGATGTCGAGCTTGAGCTCGGCGAGGACTTCGAGGATCCGGGCCTCGCGCTCGGCCTGGGTGGTGTCCGCCGGGAAGCGGAGCTTGGCCGCGTACCTGAGGGCCTTGGTGACGGTGAGTTCCTTGTGCAGGATGTCGTCCTGCGGGACCAGACCGATGCGCTGGCGCAGCTCGGCGAACTGCTTGTACAGGTTCCGGTTGTCGTAGAGGACGTCGCCCTGGTTGGCGGGCTGGTAGCCGGTGAGCGCCTTGAGCAGGGTGGACTTGCCGGAGCCGGACGGGCCGATGACGGCGATGAGCGACTTCTCCGGGACGCCGAAGGAGACGTCCTTGAGGATCTGCTTCCCGCCGTCGACCGTCACCGTGAGGTGGCGGGCGGAGAAGGAGACCTCGCCGGTGTCGACGAACTCTTCCAGCCGGTCCCCGACCAGGCGGAAGGTCGAGTGACCGACGCCGACGATGTCGTTCGGGCCGATGAACGCGGAGCCGGACTTGGAGAGCGGCTGACCGTTGACGTAGGTGCCGTTGTGGGATCCGAGGTCACGGATCTCGAAGCGGCCGTCGGGCGTCGCGTGGAATTCGGCGTGGTGGCGCGAGACCTGGAGGTCGGAGACGACCAGTTCGTTCTCGAGCGCACGACCGATGCGCATGACGCGGCCGAGCGCCAGCTGGTGGAACGTGGTCGGGCTGCGGTCGCCGTACACCGGCGAGGCCCCCGCGGCACCGCCGGACCCGCCCGAGCCCGGGGCACCAGGTGATTTCGCCAGGCCCTGCTGGTGCGGGACCTGGGGCTGCTGAGGCTGCTGAGGCTGTGCCTGGGGGGTCTGCTGCCAGCCCTGCTGCGGCGGCTGCTGTTGCTGCGGCGGAACGGGGGCGGCCTGCTGGCCGGGCCAGCCCGCGCCACCCTGCTGGGGCTGCTGGGCGGGGGCCTGCTGCGCACCCGCGCCCTGCCCGCTGTACACATCGGCGCCCGCGGCGGCGCTGACGCTCAGCCGCGGTCCGTCAGTGGCGTTGCCGAGGTGCACGGCGGAGCCGGGTCCTATTTCAAGCTGATGGATTCGCCGGCCCTGCACATAGGTGCCATTGGTGCTGCCGTGGTCCTCGATGAACCAACTGTGGCCCCCCCAGCTGATCGTGGCGTGCCGCCACGACACCCTGGCGTCGTCGATCGTCAGGTCGCCCTGCGGATCACGCCCCAGTGTGTACGACCTGGACGGATCGAGCGTCCAGGTCCTGCCATTCAATTCCAGTACGAGTTCCGGCACTCCGCGCCCCACTTGTTGTCCCCCGAGTTACCCCCATCGCAGGGAGTCTAGGGATGCTGAACATCGTGGGGAACTATTCCAGGAGCAGTCCCCGATACGAAAGTCGGGCGGGGTGAAGACCCTGCCGAGACCTGTGGTGTTGCGCCGTCCCCATGAACCGGTACGGAGATCGGCAGGCGCGCACGACTGCGTACGAACCGTAAATGAACGGGGTGATCCACGGTGATTCCGTCCGCCCGGAAGATCCGCCCCGGTCCTGATCCGCTCGAGTCCGTCCGTGATCGTCGGGCATGCCCGATCGCGTCCGGTCCGTGATCGCCCGGCGCACCCGAGCGTGTCCCGTCCGTCGTCGCACCGTGTTGCCTGCCGTGGCGTGCGGAGACGGGGCGACGACGCGCCGTCCGGTCCTCGGGACGGGCCTCCGAGGCCATGGAGCGGACCGATACGGTGGGAGCACCATGAGCGCATCTCAGCCACCTCAGTCTTCCCCGTCCCCTGAGCCCCCTGAGTCCCGTCAGGGCACGGACACCCCTACCCTTCTCGTGAAGATCTTCGGGAAGGACCGCCCGGGGATCACCGCCGGGCTCTTCGACACCCTCGCCGCCTACTCGGTCGATGTCGTCGACATCGAGCAGGTCGTCACCCGTGGCCGCATCGTCCTGTGCGCACTGGTCACCGCCCCGACCGCGGACGGCACGACCGAGGGCGACCTGCGGGCGACCGTGCACAGCTGGGCCGACTCGCTGAAGCTGCAGGCCGAGATCATCTCCGGCACAGGTGACAACCGCCCGCGTGGCTCCGGACGCTCCCATGTGACGGTGCTCGGGCACCCGTTGACCGCGGAGTCGACCGCCGCCATAGCGGCCACGATCACCTCCACCGGCGGGAACATCGACCGCATCTTCCGGCTCGCGAAGTACCCGGTCACCGCAGTCGAGTTCGCGGTCTCCGGCACCGGGACCGAGGAACTGCGGACGGCGCTGGCGACGGAGTCCGCCGGGATCGGCGTCGACATCGCGGTCGTGTCGGCCGGACTGAGCCGCCGGGCGCAGCGGCTGGTCGTCATGGACGTCGACTCGACGCTCATCCAGGACGAGGTCATCGAGCTCTTCGCCGCCCATGCCGGCTGCGAGGACAAGGTCGCCGAGGTGACCGAGCAGGCGATGCGCGGCGAGCTCGACTTCGAGCAGTCGCTGCACGCGCGGGTGGCGCTGCTGGCGGGGCTCGACGTATCGGTGGTGGACAAGGTGCGCGCCGAGGTGCGGCTGACCCCGGGGGCCCGCACGCTGATCCGTACGCTGAAGCGGCTCGGCTACCAAGTGGGCGTGGTTTCAGGCGGGTTCACCCAGGTCACCGACGATCTGAAGGAACGGCTCGGGCTCGACTTCGCCTCTGCCAACACCCTGGAAGTGGTCGACGGAAAGCTCACCGGACGGGTCGTCGGCGACATCGTCGACCGGGCCGGCAAGGCCCGGCTGCTGCGCAGTTTCGCCGAGCAGGCCGGGGTGCCGCTGGCGCAGACCGTCGCGATCGGTGACGGCGCGAACGACCTCGACATGCTGAACACCGCCGGGCTCGGGGTGGCCTTCAACGCCAAGCCGGTGGTCCGCGAGGCGGCGCACACCGCGGTGAACGTGCCGTTCCTGGACACCGTGCTGTATCTGCTCGGCATCACCCGCGAGGAGGTCGAGGCCGCCGACGGCCTCGTCGACTGACGCTTACCCGCGAATCCGCGTACCCGCATACCCGCGTACGAGCAGGGCCCCGGTGGTTTCCGCAC
>NZ_JBHVFF010000454.1:0-4390 GCF_042801895.1 Streptomyces sp. NPDC057543
CGCTGGTGTGTGACTGCCTGGCTCACCGGTTCGGAAACGCCGCCGACAACGGGTCCCGGCAGCCGTGCTATCCGACTGACATGACGGACGCGGAGGGCGCCAGGGGATACCTCGGATATTCCAGCCGCCGTCCACGCTGACGACCGGCCCGGTGAGCCCGCGCCCTCTGCGTTCCGACGTCAGCAGAAGAGCCATGTCGCGCATCTCCTCCGGTTCGAAGATGTCACCCAACACGCTCTCGGCCCGTGTGCCTTCCTCGACCTGTTGCGCCGTCATGCCGTAACGACGACCGAGCAACTGCCTCGGGAAGGCCATGCTCGCGACCCTTCCGCCGGAGCAGGTCCAGGACCTGCTGCGGGACTGCCCCGAGCTGTTCGACACCGCCGACGATGGCTTCACCTCCATCCGCTGCGAGCTCAACGCCATTCGCCGGATGCGAGGCCTGTCCTTCGATTGCGGCGGCGGGATGCCCGGAGTCGGATCCATGGAGCGCGAGCCCGGCGTGATCCGAAGGAAAGGCCCTGAGCCCGGCCGCCCCCGGCCGGGACCGGTGCTCCCGCGGAACAGGGATCCCGGCCAGTGGGATCCCGGTATCCGCACCCCCTGCCGCCCGGCCTATCGTCCCCGGCACACCGCGTACCGAAGGACGGCCGTCGCGCCGGGGCAGGAAGGAAGCCGATGATCGACAAGAGCGTGTACGGGCCGTGGGCGGTCGTCGCCGGAGGGTCCGAGGGCGTGGGGGCCTCCTTCGCGCACCGGCTTGCCGATGCCGGAATCAACCTGGTCCTCGTCGCACGCAAGCCGGGACCCCTGCGGCAGACCGCCGACGAGGTCCGCGCCAAGGGCGTCGAGGTGCGCACCCTCGAACTCGACCTCCTCGACCCCGGCGCAGCGGCGTCGATCCGCAAGGTGACCGATGACGTCGAGGTCGGGCTGCTGATCTTCAACGCGGGCGCCAACAGCTACGGCCACGAGTTCGTGAGCAGCGACCTCGACCGGGTCCAGGGCGTGATCGACCTCAACATCACCGCCCAGCTCGCCCTCTCGCACCACTTCGGCGCGAGCATGAAGGAGCGCGGCCGGGGCGGCATCATGCTGGTCGGCTCGCTCTCCGGCTACCTGGGCCAGGCACAGATCAGCATCTACTCCGCCGCCAAGGCGTTCAACCGGGTCTTCGCCGAAGGGCTCTGGCTGGAGTTGGAGCCGTACGGCGTGCACGTCCTCGAACTGGTCCTCGGTGTGACGCGCACCCCCGCGATGGAGCGGGCCGGCCTGCGCATGGACCTGCCCGGACTGCGGGTGGCCGAGCCGGACGACGTCGCGGAGGAGGGCCTGGCCCATCTCGCCGACGGACCCGTGTGGGTCGCCGGCGGCAACCAGGCGGCGGCCGAGAAGCGCAGCGGCTTCCCCCGCGCCGGACTCGTACGCGGTGCCCACGAGGCGTCCCGCCGCCTGCTCCCCAGCTCATGAGGGGCCCGCTGACGATTCCCGGCGCACTGGACCTCGCCGCGACCGCCCGTCCGCGGACGGAAGCGGTCGTGGACGGCGAAGTGCGGTTGACCTACGCGCAGCTGCGCCACCAGGCCCTGGCGGCCACGAGGTCGTTGCTGGCGCTCGGCGTCCGGCGCGGCGACCGGATCGCCCTGTGGGCGCCCAACAGCCATCGCTGGGTGGTGGCCGCCCTAGCCGTCGCCGGGGCCGGAGCGATTCTGGTTCCCGTCAACACGCGGTACAAGCGCGACGAGGCGCGCTGGGTGCTCGAAAGGAGCCGGGCGCGGCTCCTGCTGGTCGAGAACGGCTTCCTGGGCATCGACTACCTGGCCATGCTCGGCACGGACCCCACGGGGGAGAGCCCGGTCCCGGGGCTGCCCGATCTCGTCGACGTGATCACGCTCGGCGGCCCGGCGGACTCCGCTGCGCGGCCGTGGGCGGCCTTCGTGGAGCTCGGCAGCCGGGTCCCGGAGGACGAGGCGGTCGCCCGGTGGGCGTCCGTACGGCCCGACGACGTGTCGGATCTGCTGTTCACCTCCGGCACGACGGGCAGACCCAAGGGAGTGCTGACGAGTCATCAGCAGAATCTCTCGACCTACCGGGCCTGGTGCGGCCGGACCGGAGTCACCGGCGACGACCGCTACCTGATCATCAACCCGCTGTTCCACTGCTTCGGCTACAAGGCAGGGGTCCTGGCCTGCCTGCTGCAGGGCGCGACCATGGTCCTGCAAGCCGTGTTCGACGTGACGAAGGCGATGACGGCCATCGAGGCGGAACGTGTCACTGTCCTGCCGGGCCCGCCCACGATCTACACCTCGATCCTGGACGCCCCGACGCGGGCCGGATTCGACCTGACCTCCCTGCGCCTGGCCGTGACGGGCTCCGCGGTGGTGCCGATCGCCCTCGTGCAGCGGATGAGAGCCGAACTGTTTCCCGTCGTACTCACCGCGTACGGCCTGACCGAGTGCTGCGGGACCGTGACCGTGTGCGCCGTCGAGGACGACGACGAGACCGTGGCCCTGACCGCCGGCCGGCCGATCGACGGCGTGGAACTGGCCGTCGTCGACGGCGAAGGCCGGACCGTGCCCGTGGGGCAGGACGGCGAGATCCTGGTCCGCGGCTACAACGTCATGCTCGGCTACCTCGACGATCCGCAGGCGAGCGCCGGGGCCGTCGACCCCGATGGCTGGCTGGCCACCGGAGACGTGGGACGCCTCGACGAGCGCGGCAACCTGACCATCACCGGCCGGTCGAAGGACATGTTCACCGTCGGAGGCTTCAACGTCTACCCGGCGGAGATCGAGCAGGTGCTCAGCCGGCACGACGCCGTCGCCGAGGCCGCGGTCGTCGGCGTCCCGCACGACCGGCTGGGCGAGGTCGGACGGGCCTATGTGACCCTGCGGCCGGGCGCGGAGGCCGCAGCCGCGGAGCTGATCGGTTTCTGCCGCGACAGGCTGGCGAACTTCAAGGTCCCGCGCGAGGTCTTCGTGCTTCAGGAGTTCCCCCGCAACGCGTCCGGCAAGGTCCACAAGGCCGGGCTCCAGAGCACATGACGACGCACGGACATGGAGGACTGCACGATGGGCAACGAGGTTCTGGAGTCGGTACGCGCCCTGCTCCCCGCGATCGCGGATCGGGCGCGGTCCACCGACGAGTCGCGGCGGGTGCCTGAGAAGACGATCCGTGAACTCGTCGACGCCGGTGTCTTCCGGATGCTCCAGCCCCGGCGGTACGGCGGGCTGGAGGGCGACCCGGTGGACTTCTACGAGGTGGTCCGGGCGATCTCCGCCGTCTGCTGCTCGACCGGCTGGGTGGCCTCGGTACTGGGCGTGCACCCCTGGCAGCTGGGGCTGTTCGACCGGCAGGCGCAGGACGAGGTGTGGGGCGAGGACCAGGACACCCTGGTCTCGTCGGCCTACGCGCCGGTGGGCAGGCTGACCCCGGTCGACGGCGGCTACCGGCTGTCCGGCCGGTGGAGTTTCTCCTCCGGCTGCGGGCACGCCGCATGGGCGCTGCTGGGGGCCCTGGTCGTCGGGGCGCACGGCCGTCCCGTCGACTTCATGACGGTGCTGGTACCCCGCTGCGACTACCGGATCGAGGACGTCTGGGACGTGGTGGGACTGCGGGGCACCGCCAGCAACGACATCGTCGTCGAGCCGGTGTTCGTCCCGGCCCACCGCGTGATCCGCAACTACGAGCAGGCGCAGCTGAAGGGGCCCGGCCAGAAGGTCAACCCCGGGCCGCTGTACCGGCTGCCGTTCGGGGCCGTCTTCACCAGTGCGGTCACCGCTCCGGTCATCGGCGCCGTGGCGGGCGGCTACGACTCGTACATCTCCTCGATGAAGGAGCGGGTCCGGCTCAGCCTGGGCGGCGGCAGGTTCGTCGAGGACCCCTTCGCCCAGGTCGCGATCGCGCGGGCGGCCTCCGACCTCGACGCGACGCTGCTGCAGATGGACCGCAACCTGCGTGAGCTGTCGGCCCTGGCGGAGGAAGGGCGCGAGATCCCCATGGAGCCGCGCCTGCGCACGCGCCGGGACCAGGTGCGGGGCACCGAGCGGGCCGTCGCCGCGATGGACCTTCTGTTCAAGACGGCGGGCGGCAACTCGCTGCGCCGCGGCAACCCCATCGAACGCGCCTGGCGGGACGCCCACGCCGGCAGCGTGCACGTGGCCAACGACGTCGAACGGGCGCTGGCGATGTACGGCCGCGGCGCGTTCGGGCTCACCGTCGAGGACAACCTGGTCTGAGCGGGCCGGGGCCGCTGCCGGACTCCGGCGGCGGCCTCTCGGCGCGTCACGGCGATACGGAAAGTCGGCTTACGGCATACGGAAAGTCCCCGGCATACGGAAAGTCCGGTCACGGCGACACGGAAATGAGACACGGCCGCGCGGCACCCGCG
>NZ_JBHVFF010000455.1:0-4374 GCF_042801895.1 Streptomyces sp. NPDC057543
GGACGGGACTGCTCCCGTTCCCGACCCCGTCCCCGCACCCCTCCCGTCCGCGCTTCGTCACCCGGAGGACGACCGTGTCCCAGAAGGCCAAGGGCTGGCTGCTGGTCATGGTGGCGCTGGCCGGCGTCTGGCTGATCCGGCACGGCGCCGGCACCCAGCTGGTCCCGCCTCAGCCGACCACCGCGCAGGGCTTCGCCGCGGGCCCCGAGCCGCAGCCGGGGTCTCCTCTCGCCGAGCCGCTGAAGCCCTCGGCGCCCGTGCGCATCCGGATCCCGAGCATCCGGGTGAACGCGCCGATGATGCGGCTGGGGCTCGGGGCCGACGGCAGCCTCGACGTGCCGCCGGCCGGGAACCGTAACGTCGTCGGCTGGTACCGGGACGGCACTCCCCCGGGCTCCAAGGGCAGCGCGATCGTCGCCGGCCATGTCGACAACGCGCACGGCCGGTCGGTCTTCTACGACCTGGGCACCCTGCAGAAGGGCAGCACGGTCGAGGTGGTCCGCCGGGACGGGCGCACCGCCGTCTTCTCCCTCGACGGGATCGAGGTCTACAAGAGCGACGACTTCCCCGACAAGCGGGTGTACGGCGCATCTCCCTACGCCTCGCTGCGGCTGATCACCTGCGGCGGCGGTTTTTCGAAGGCTACGGGCTACCGGGGCAATGTCGTGGCGTACGCGCATCTCACCGCGGTGCGGTGAACCCGGCGCGCCCGGAGCGCGTCGTTCACGCCGTCCACTGGTCGAACCCCAGCTTCGCGACCAGTGAGAACACCACGACCAGCAGGACACCGCGGACGAACTCGCTGCCCTTGCGGAGCGCCATCCGCGCCCCGATCAGCCCGCCCGCCAGGTTGAAGACCGCCATCAGCGCGGCCAGTTGCCACAGCACGCTGCCCTGGTACGCGAACATCGCCAGCGCCCCGCCGTTGGTGCAGACGTTGACGATCTTGGCGGTGGCCGACGCCGTCACCAGATCGAGGTGGAGCACCGCGGTCAGCGCCAGGACGAGGAACGTTCCGGTGCCGGGGCCGAACAGCCCGTCGTAGAAGCCGATGCCACCGCCGACGAGCACGATCGCGGTGACGGTACGGGCCCGGGTGACCTGGCGCCGCGTACCGTCGTCCGCCGCCCTGCCGAACGAGGGCCGCAGCAACACGAACGCCGCCACCGCCAGCAGCACGACCATGATCACCGGGCGCAGCACCTCGCTGCTGATCCCGGCGGCGAAGAACGCCCCGGCCATCGAGCCGGCCAGCGCCGCGAGCCCGATCCGCAGGGCCGTCCCTACCTCGACCGGCGCCTTGCGTACGTACGTCACGGCGGCGCCCGTCGTACCGACGATCGCGACCGCCTTGTTGGTGCCGAGTACCTGCGCGGCCGGGACATGGGGCAGTCCCAGCAACAGGGCGGGCAGCAGGAGCAGCCCGCCGCCGCCGACCACCGCGTCGATCCAGCCCGCCGCGGCTGCCGCGAGGCAGAGAATGACCAGTGTGGTGAGCGCTATGTCAGGCATGATCGCGACCTTAAGGACGCGATACGTGCCTCGTCCAACCCGTTCCGCCCGGCCCGTTCTCCCCGCGCGCCGCGGCCGTACGCTGGGCCCATGAGCCAGGGCTGGAACGCGAGCGACATCCCCGACCAGAGCGGCCGTACAGCCGTGGTCACCGGAGCCAACAGCGGCATCGGGCTGATCACGGCGCGGGAACTGGCCCGGCACGGCGCGCGCGTGCTGCTCGCCTGCCGTGACGAGTCGCGCGGCAAGGAGGCCGCGTCCCGCATCCGGGCGGCCGTGACCGGCGCGGACGTGGACTTCGTACCGCTCGATCTGGCCGATCTGGACTCCGTACGCGCGTGCGCGGCGGAGCACACGCCCGACCGGATCGATCTGCTCATCAACAACGCGGGCGTGATGGCCCTTCCCTACGGGAAGACGGCGGACGGCTTCGAGAGGCAGTTCGGCATCAACCACCTGGGGCACTTCGCCCTCACCGGGCTGCTCCTCCCGAAGCTCCTCGGCACCCCCGGGGCGCGCGTGGTGAGCGTCTCCAGCGGTATGCACGCCCTGTCCGACATCGACATGGGGGATCTCAACAGCGAGCGGAACTACCGCCGCTGGATCGCGTACGGCCGCTCGAAGACCGCCAATCTGCTCTTCGTCCACGAGCTGGCACGGCGCCTCTCGGCTGACGGTTGCCAGGTGGTGGCCGCCGCGGCTCACCCCGGTTACGCGGCGACCAATCTGCAGACGGCGGGCGTCCGGATGGAGAACCGCAAGGCGGCGGACCTGGTGTTCCGGCTCGGCAACCGGCTCGTCGCCCAGCCCGCGTCGTCCGGTGCGCTGCCCATCCTGTACGCGGCCACCGCGCCCGGCGTGCGTCCCGACTCGTTCACCGGCCCGAAGCTGCTGGGCTGGCGCGGTGCGCCGGCCCCGTCCTGGCGGGCGGGCTGGACGCTGAACGATGTGGCGAGCGAGCGGCTCTGGGTGGCGTCCGAGCAACTCACGGGGGTGACGTATCCGGTGCTCACGGCCTGAGGACCGGATACGTCACCGCTCATCGACGCGTTCAGGACTACTGCCCCTCGACGGCGGCCGGGTCCATCCACATGACCTCCCAGATGTGGTGGTCCGGGTCCTGGAAGGAGCGGCCGTACATGTGGCCGTAGTCCACCGGCTCGTTGGCGGGCGATCCCCCGGAGGCGAGGGCGGTGTCCACCAGCTCGTCCACCTTCTCGCGGCTCTCGGCGCTGAGCGCGAGGATGACCTCGGTGGACTTCGAGGAGTCGGCGATCTCCTTCTTGGTGAACTCCTTGAAGCGGGGTTCCGTGAGGAGCATGGCGAAGATGGTGTCGCTGATGACGAGACACGCGGTGTTCTCGTCGGTGAACTGCGGGTTGCAGGAGAAGCCGAGCTTGCCGAAGAAGGCCTTGGTCGTCTCGAGGTTCTTGACCGGCAGGTTCACGAAGATCATCTGAGGCATGGCCGTTCCGTTCTCTCTGGTGTTCGAACGTTTTACGACAGGTAGACGGCGGGGCGGCGCGGAACTCATCGGTATCGGCGAGGAAATTTTCCGCCCCGCGGGGTCAGGACAGGGCGAGCGGCGCGCCGCCCCGGAGCAGCGATCCGCCCAGTGGGGTCAGCGTGTGCAGGACCGAGTTGCCGTGCCGCAGCGTGTGGATCAGGCCCGCCTCGCGCAGCACACAGGCGTGCTGGCTGGCCGAGGCGAGGGAGACTCCTGCCCGGCGGGCGAGTTCGCTGGTCGTGCAGCCGTTGCCGATGGCCCGCAGGACCGTCGAGCGGGTATGGCCGAGGAGCCGGCCGAGCCAGGGGCCCGGTTCGGCGAAGACCGGGGCGCGGGAGTGGGTGACCGGGTAGACGAGGACCGGCGGGAGACGCGGGTCGCGGTGAACGACCGGGGTGACGCGGCAGAAGAAGGACGGCTGGAGCAGTAACCCCCGGCCGTTCAGATGGAGTTCGCGGTCCACGGGGTAGTCCGCCTCCAGCACGGGGGCCCGCCAGCGGATCATGGGCGGGAGGGAGGCGAGCAGTTCTTCCGCGCCGCCGTCCAGGAGGGCGCGGCCGCGGAGGGCGCGGTCGGCCTCGACGCTGGCCTGGATGTGCGGCCAGTACGGTTCGATCGCGGCGCGGTGGTAGCTGCGCAGTGCGCCGACGAGCCGGTCGAGCGATTCGACGCGCCCGTCCTGGGTGCGGGCCGTCTCGCGGCGTTCGGCGGCCAGCAGGGCGAGTTCGGCGCGGATCCGCCCGGGTGGGGTGTCGCGCAGCGCCTGCATTCCGGCCTCGATGCCGTAGGGCTCGCCGCTTTCCTGAGCAGGCGTCAGAAAATCTGGGAAATAGCCGCGCGGTGGAATCACGGCGGACAACAGACGTACTTCACCATGCAACCGGGGCCGGGTTTCCGTACGCCATTTCCCGAACACCGCGGGACCGCGCCGGTCCCGCAGCCGATGGAAACTCAGAATGGTTTCCCACAGCGCATCCGGCCGGGTGGCCATCCGCACCTTGGAAAGGTCCACTCCGGACATATGGATACGCAGCACCGAACCCCCATTTGTTGCACCTGCAATTACCCCCGCTCAAGGGTAGGTGATCCGTAACAGCACGTCACCACGGGGTTTCGGCCAGAGGTGAAACGTCTCGCCTCCACACCCCGGCACCCGAAAAGCTGTAGGCCGTCGGGTGCGAATCCGGAGCCACCGGAAGAGCGAGTGAAGGCCGTGGGGGGTTTCGCTCGTTCGGCGGCGGTGCGCGACGGTACGACTCCGTACCCGACGGGGGTAAGCGGGGTGCGGACCATGCCGGCCGGTTTCAACGTTCCCGTCCTGATCGGCGCGGTGCCGCTGTTCACGGTCACCAGTC
>NZ_JBHVFF010000456.1:0-4347 GCF_042801895.1 Streptomyces sp. NPDC057543
CGCCCGTCGAGTACGAAGCCAATTACTACATGGAATCCACGAAACCCCAGGTCACAACCACAATCTGAGATCTCTACCGAACCCGGGGCGGTTCAGAGTAGCTCACCAGCAGGTTCTTCGTCTGCTGGTGGTACCACGTCCGCGCCTTGCTTGACCAGGGAGTATGGCTCCGTTGACGGAGCGCATGGGGAAGTTGGTCCGGGAATGGCCCGGATCTTGGTAGACCATGGCGAAAGCCGTCGCCGGGCCCCCAATCTGGTTCGTGGCGGGCACCTGAGCAGCCCGGTCCCGTACGTCTTCCTTGGACGAGACCGAACTGCGGTGTCAGGACTGTTGTAGATATTCAACGATCGTGAAAACCCTGGACATTGGGGCAGTCAACGGGTTAGAAGGAAGGCTGCCTGCTGGCGTACACGGAGCAGCGTGGCGTAGCGGCGAGAGACCCCGGACAGCCCTGGAGAGGAACGCCTCATGTCCTTCGAGCCCGTGTACATATCCCGGCGCAATGCCCTGCGGGCCGGCGCCGGCGCAGCAGCCGTCGCCGGTCTCGGGGCCGGCCAGTTGGCCGGTGCGAGCGGTGCCTCGGCCGCCGCTCCGGCCGACCTGTCGGACACCGCGTACATCATGAGCTGCGACGAGTGGGGTGCCCGGCCGCCCGCCGGGGAGCTGTCGACCCGTACGGGCTCCACCCGGCGGATCGTGGTGCACCACATGGCGTTCCCGAACACCATGGACTTCTCCATGGAGGCGGCCATCGCCTGCGCCGAGCGGGTCCAGTACATACACATGGACAAGAACGGCTGGTCGGACACCGGAAATCACTTCAGCATCAGCCGCGGCGGCCATGTGCTGGAAGGTCGGCATGGCAGCCTGGACGCGCTCGAGGACGGCGGATACCAGATCGTCAGCGCGCACGCCGTCGGCCAGAACACCCAGTCGATCGGTATCGAGAACGAAGGCACCTACATCGACGAGCTGCCCACCGGCAAGCTGTGGTGGTCGCTGGTTCAGCTCTCCACCACCATCTGCACCCAGTATGGCTTCGGCGCCCAGAACATCACCGGCCACTGGGACTGGAACAACACCCAGTGCCCCGGTGCGAAGTTCTACTCCACCTTCCCGCTGCTGCGCCTGCACGTCGCCAAGCGCCTCGGCCAGGACCCGAGCAGCATCCCGGCCCGCACCTGGCCCGACACGTTCACCTCCTGCGCGGGCGCCACGGTCCGTACGCTGCAGCACCTGCTGAACACCCAGGGCTTCAACCTCGTTGCGGACGGGGCCTTCGGCCCGGCCACGCTGGCAGCCGTGCGCGCCTTCCAGACGGCGCACGGCTTCCCCACCGCCTCGGACGGCACGATGACCGGGCCGACCTGGGAGGCGCTGGCCCCGGAGATCGGCATGGGTGCCACCGGGTCTGCGGTGCTCGGCGTCCAGTCGATTCTGGCGACCAAGCTGTACGCCGTGAAGGCGACCGGCACCTTCGACCGGGTGACGTGGGTCGCGGTCGCCAAGCTGCAGGCCCTGCACGGGCTCCGGGTCACCGGGCGGGTGGACCTGAGCACCTGGTGTGCCGCGCTCGGCGGTGTGGTGGAGGAGAACTTCCGCGGGCTGAAGGGCAAGGCGGGGCTGGAAAGCGAGCTTGTCGTGCCGGAGGCCGAGTCCCTGCCCCCCGTGACCCTCGCGGCGGACGGGGTCGTGGCGAGCGACGTACCCACCACGCAGTTCGAGGAGTTCCCGGTCGACCAGGACGTCCAGGAAGGGGTGTAGGCCCTGCGTCGGCGGCGCCCGACCCCAGGGCGCCGAAGGGCCAGTACGGTGTCGATGGTCCCGAAGAACGCCGCGATCCCGGGCAGGTTCAGCCCCTTGGCCTGGGACGCGGCGAAGTCCTCGCCGCTCGCCCACTTCGATGTCCAGCCACTCGCCGTCCGTGACAGAGTCAGGTCGCGAGGAGCTGAGCTCTGAGGTGGAGTGTGGCGGAGAGGCGCATGCGGAACTCACCGAGGTCTGGTGGCCTACCGGGACTGATCCCGGCAGGCGGCGCAGGGCGCCGGTAGGAAGCCGTCCTCCCGGCACACCCGTCGCCGGCGATATCGGCAGGCGCTCGGTGAAGGTCTGTCCGCCGTCGCGGGCTTCATGGACGCCGTCCTGGGCAGCGGCCAGGACATGGTCCGCGGCAAGGGCGGTCAGGGCCTGCGGCCGACCGCCGGGGACGGTGGCGGTCTGCTTCCAGGTGTTCGAACTGGTCGGCCCGAAACCTTCAGGGTTGGTCCTTGGCCCACCACAAGAACGCGGCGGCGTGCTGCTGGTTGGCGAAGCCTTCGCCGACCAGGGCGTGCAGGATGTCGTTGCTCCAGAGGATGAGCCGAACGAGTGTCCAGTTGATCGACTCGGGTGCTGGCAGATCCAGTCCGTAGACCATCCGGGCGATTTCGCGCTGGCCGCCCGCCTCCGTCGTGTACTTGAGGATCGACAGGAACCGGTCAGGCTGCATCACGCAGAGAACCCCGGTGAGGAGGGCTTCGTTGAAACCGGTCATGGCGAACGGCCTGGTGCCGGTCAGCAGTTCCTGCAGCCGGTCCTCGAGACACCAAAAGCTGGGTCGACACCGGCTTCAAGAACGCCGTGATCGAACACGGCGCCAACCTCGGAATCGACGTCGAAGTCGTCAAAAGGAAGCCCGAAATCCGCGGCTTTCACGTCGTTAAAAGGCGCTGGGTCGTCGAGCGAAGCCTGGGATGGATCACGCTTCGCCGGCGTCTGGCCCGCGACTACGAGACCCTCCCCGCCAGCTCCGAAGCCGTGATCCTCATCGCGTCAATCGACAACCTCACCAAGCGCATAACGGACGAGACCACACCTACCTGGCGAGGTACCTACTAGGGCATACGAGGCGATCTACCTAAATCAGATGCCCTCCGAGACCCCGCGTGGGGATGATGTGCCGACCGTCCCATGCCATGCGCGTATGCCTTTCCAGGAGAGGACTTCTCCGGGAACTGCCGGGGCCAGCCGTGAACGGAGAACCGGTCAGGAGAAGCGCGGAGGTGCCCGTACCGGCGTTCTCCGCACGACGGGTGGAATGCACTGCTGCGCTATACATCCGTCCGTTCGTCACATCGTGATGGGTCGCGAGCGGAGCAGAGCCGTCGAGGTGACGGCGAAGGGCATCGACGAGGCGGGACCCGTCGGACGCGTCGTCATGTACGTGTGACATCCGGACCGTCAGCGGGGCACTGGGCCAGGAGACGATCGAGACCGCGGGGGAGACGGCTGCGGACCACCAGCTGACCGTTCCCGCATGGAGGTCTGCCGGGTTCAACCCTGCCGGGGCGGCTTCGGCTGCGGTCATCTCCCCGAGCGGTCCTTGCAAGATGAGATCGTCGTCCAAGGCGCTTCCTTGTAGTCGTGCGGCGTTGTGGGCTGATCTCGGAGCAATTGTCAATTCCTGTGGATCACCGCGGAGCCTCAAGTGGCCCGGAGCCATTGATCGAGGACTGCGAAGTCTTCATTGGTGAGGCCGCGGGACGACGCGATGCGGTGGAGGAGGGCCGGGGTCGGGTGGTGGGTGGACACCCGGTCTCGATCGGCGTCGGTGATCTCGTCGTCGACCCAGACGAACGGGCGTCCGTCCGCCCATGCCGCCAGGGTTCGGGTCTTCCAGTGGAGTCCGTACCACTTGTTCTCGCGTTCATGCGCGTCGGAGGTTTCCGGCCAGGTCACGACTGGCAGGGGCGGCAGGCCGAGCCGCGGTGCTATGTCGGTGTTCGCCTCCTCCTCCCAGGTGGTGGCCTAAATCAGCTCGCACGGCAGTGCCGCGATGCGAGGCCCGATGCGCGCGTCGAGCCGCGGCAGGTGCGAATCTGTCGCGGTGCTTGACGGTTCGCGCTGCGGGCCGTCGCCGAACGGCAGGAGAGGTCCGTCGACGTCCAGGAACAGCAGCGGGCGTTCCTTGCGCTCACTCATGCCGCAGCCTCGTGCTCACGTTCGATCAGGACGCCGCGTTCGAAGCGGGCGCCGTTGCGGACGAGGGCGACGAGGTGGGGTGCGGTGATCGCTCGCCAGCGGGCCTGGGCGGACTCGGCGAGCTTGAACACCATCGCCAGGGCCGCGGCCGGGCTGCCGGCGCCGCGGGTGACCTTGGTCCGCAGCTTTACCGTGCTGAAGGTCGACTCGATCGGATTCGTCGTGCGCAGGTGGACCCAGTGCTCGGCCGGGAAGTCGTAGAACGACAGGTGTTCATCGACGTTGTCGGTGATCTTCTTGACGGCCTTGGGCCACTTTGCACCGTAGGCGCGCCCGAAGTCCTTCAGCGCCTTCTCGGCGTGATCGCGGTCCTCGGCGTTGTAG
>NZ_JBHVFF010000457.1:0-4343 GCF_042801895.1 Streptomyces sp. NPDC057543
AGAGTACTCAGCAGCCGCAGCCGCACAGATCGGGTGGGCAGCCGGGGTCGTCGCAGCAGCACGACAGCTCGAACAGGTCCTTCACGTCCGTCACCTCCCCTCGTCTGGTATCGGTGGGCGCCAAGTACCCGGTAGCGGGTCCGGGCAGTTCTCGGATGGCAGGGCGTCGACCATCACGGCGAGCTCGGCGCGCAACGCGGCAAGCCGTGCCATCTCCTCGTCCAGTTCGGCCGGGCGGCGGCGCAGCAACTGGTCGGCTGGTTCGCACGGGCAGGTCCCGATGTCGCGGATGGCGAGCAGGTCGCGGATCTCGCGCAGCCGCAGGCCCAGGCGCTGGCCGCCTTGGATGAACTTCAGACGGTCGATGTCGGTGTCGTCGTAGGTGCGGTAGCCGGCCGCCGTGCGGTGTGGGGCGGAGATCAGTCCGGCCCGCTCGTAGTAGCGGACGGTGTCGGCGGAGACGCCCGCAGCCGCGGCCGGCTCCGCGACCCGCAGGCCACGACCGGTGGCGATGCTCTGGCTCATGCTTCGACCGTAAACCTGGGAGTGCACTCCAAGGTCAAGCCCGGGGGTTGCGCGCCTAACTCTCCCCCGTCGCATCTTGAATGCAGCTGCTCCGGCTGATGATCTGCCGCCAGACATCCAGACCCCCGCGCCCAACGGCCGGGGGTCTCCCTCTTCCCACCACTGCGCACCTTGGTTCCCTGCGCCCGAACACTGGAGACCCTTCATGGACGCCACCACGCTCGCGACCGCTTGGCCCGCTTAGCCAGCAGCAGTTGGCGCGCCAGTAAGCTCCATTGCGCGCCCTCTGCCGGGCTCCCCGCGGCCCTCCGTATCTTGCCCGCCGCGAGCATTGCCGACCGTGTCTTGCCGTACAACGCCTCTGTCAGTGACGACTCTGTTCCGTGAACCCGGACCGCGCCTGCCGAGCCTCTTGGGCAAAGCACCAGCCGCCGGTCGGCACTTTCGTCTGTCAAGCGTGTGGCGTACAAGCTGGCCCGACTACTGCCGAGCGAGATCCTGCCGAGCTGTGTAAGCAGCTCCGCGTCGCACGGCGGTAACACCTGTTCCGCCTGTGCCCCGCGTGTGGGAGCCAGCGACACGAGATCGACGCGATTGCCTTCCCACCGAGCCCACATGTGCAGGGTAGGCCAGGCGACTGCCTGGTCGAGGGCAGGGTGGTCGTACTTCGCGTCCATACACCGGACTCCAAAGTGTCGGGCTCCGAAGTCTTCTCACTCAAACTATGCAGGTAAGCGCCAAGCGAGGAACCGAAAAGGCCGGTTTCTCGAACTCGGGAAACCGGCCCTCGGTGCTTTGTTGCGATGTGGTGGCTACTCCTGCTTCGGGAGCCGGACCGCAACGGCCCTGTCGATCTGCTGGACGGTCGACTCGTTCTCCTGGATGAGCGGGACGGCGACGTCCGGCTCGGACCGCTGTTTCGCGCTCGACTCTTGCTGCCGTGAGTGAGGCTCTTGACCCTCACGTGGCGTCAGGCTGCATAGTCGGTGCCGTGGAGAATCACTGGACCGTGGGACGCGTGGCCGAACTGGCCGGCGTGAGCGTCCGCACGCTGCATCACTATGACGAGATCAGGCTCGTTCGGCCGTCGGCGCGGACCGCGGCCGGGTACCGGGCCTATTCGGCGAGCGACATGGAGCGGCTGCGGGAGGTGCTGGCCTATCGGCGGTTGGGCTTCGGGCTGCGGGAGGTTGCGGAAATGGTCGGCGACCCGTCCACCGACGCAGTCGCGCACCTGCGCCAACTGCGCGGCCTGCTGCTGGAGCGGCGTGATCGCGCTGATGCCATGGTGGCGGCCATCGACAGGGAACTTGAGGCACGGGCGCAGGGGCTGAAGGTGACACCGGAGGAACAACTGGAGATGCTCGGTGCACAGCTGTACGACGCGATCGGCGACGCTTACACCGCGACACGGCGTACCGAGCCGCGGATCGCCGCGCAGGTCTGGGAAGCGCTCGGGGACGCGCAGACGGTGCTGAACGTCGGGGCCGGCACCGGCTCCTACGAGCCTGCTGATCGTGACGTGACCGCGGTGGAGCCGTCGGAGGTCATGCGAGGGCAGCGGCCTGCCGGCTCGGCGCCGTGCGTGGCCGCCGCCGCGGAGAGCCTGCCGTTCGAGGACCAGTCCTTCGACGTCGCGATGGCCGTCTCCACCGTTCACCACTGGGGGGATCCGATAGCGGGGCTGCGCGAGATGCGGCGCGTGGCCCGCCGCGTGGTGGTGCTCACGTTCGACACTGACGAGCCCGGATGGCAGGACCGGTTCTGGCTTACCCGCGACTACCTGCCCGAGTTCGCCGCCGTCCTCGCAGAGTTTCCCTCGCTTGCTGGGATGGCCGACGCGATCGGCGCCCGCGCTGAGCCGGTGCCCATCCCGTGGGACTGCGCTGACGGTCTGTTCGAGGCGTACTGGCGCCGACCAGGAGCGTATCTGGAGGATCACGTGCGCCGTGCGATGTCGGTGTGGACGAGGGTCGGGCCGGAGGCCGAACAGCGGGCGGTGCGAATCCTCAGCGACGACATCGACTCCGGCCAGTGGACCGAGCGCAACAGCGAACTCGCCGACCTCGACGCGGCAGATCTCGGCCTCCGCCTGCTCATAGCTTGAACCGCGTCGCAGGTCCAGCGTCATGGCAGCTCCTGGACGGCCTGCTGGTTCAGCTGGTTGTCAGGTGGCCCCCTGGTGTGGCGCCCGGTCAGAACATCGTGCCCACGTACGAGACACTCCCCCGCTTCACCACCGACCTCCAGCACCTCACCCCCGCCCAGCTTCCGCCGCGTCGTACAGGAAGCCTTCGTCCCCGACCTGCGCACCGAGTCGTTCCGTCCCGGCCTGCGCATCAAGCGCGTCCGGTGCGTGCCCGGCGTCTACGAACTCACCTGAGAACGGCCGAGCGGCCTGGTCGTACGAAAAGGAGCGGATACGGGCGCGCAGCACATCGTCTGGCGCCGCATCGGTGGGCACAACATCCTCACCGGTCCCTGACAGGGGCCGTTGGAGAGGAAGCCTTCGAGCCGGGGGTGCTTCATCTGAAGCACCCCCGAACAACAGAGGACCGGCAGGTTTCCGGGGAACGGCGTCACGGTCTCTCGCGGCCCCTTGGCAGTGGCCCTGTCTGCTCTGACGGCCTGAACGACCAGCTCGTAGACACCGACTTCTGGCGCCGCATCGGCATCAATGAACGTGCGCCAAGCGGGGGCGGGCCCGTCAGCGTGGCCGGGGGCCGCTTGGTTCCTGTAACCGCCACGGCGTCAGCTCGTTGAGGTTGCTGGCGCCGCCTGACACTGCCGCGACGGTGCCCGGCTGAGTTCCTCTGGCCCATGACCGGGGAATTGGTAAGCCCTAGACGCGCCGCGTCATCGCAGCAGAGGGTTCGTGGCTCGCCACACGCGGGGGTTGAGGCCGTCCAGGCCGAGGATGTCGCGGGCGACGGCCGGGGCGCGGAGCCGGTCGCGGACGTCCTCGATCCGGTCGGCGGCGGGCGGCACGCCCTGCCAGGCTCTGCACGGTACTGATTGAGACCGCGTCGAGCCGTGGTGGTCACGCGCTCACCTCTTCGACGGCGGCGACCAGGAGCGCGACGGCGTCGGCCTCGCACGGGTCGCTGAACCGCTCGTGGTCGCTGACGTCGAACGGTGCTGACCGTGCGGTGACCGTGAAGCCGGCTACGACGACGCTCTCCCGCCCGTCCAGCGCGGCGGTGAGGCGGTCGGCTTCCTGGGAGGCGTGCCGGGTCGGGCGCTTCCGGCTGCCGATCCCAGCTGAACTGGGCGCAGGCACAGGCCGTTTTCGGGCTGACAGCTCTTCGATCTCACATCGATGAGGTCCGTCCTGGAGCGTGTCTGACGGGTCGCGTCATGCAGACCGTCCCCGCCCCCAGAGCTGCCATCGCTCCGCCGTCCGTCCCGCCTTCCCAGTCGCCGCGAAGGCCTTGGGCGGGCCGGGTCAGCGGCCCCGCTCCCGACAGCCATGCCACCTGAATGGCGCAACATGATGTGCCACCCACATGGGCGAAGCTCAAGCTGGCTAGTGCCTCACCGAGGCAACCCGTGAAAGGGGAACCAAATGCGCATTCGACGAATCCTCGCCGCCGTCATCGCCACGGCAGCCCTCGCCGGACTCGGCCTCACAGGCGCCGCCACCGCCACCGCCGTCACCGCAAAGGGTGCCCCATCCGTCGTCAGCCCTTCTGAGTGCAGGCAGGGCGGCGGAGAGCCCCGGATCGACTTGCCGGGCAACCCCTGCATGGGCGGTAAATACGACGGCCAGGAGGTCGACTAAACCCCACAAGGCGCCCCGCGGCCACGCGCCGCGGGGC
>NZ_JBHVFF010000458.1:0-4324 GCF_042801895.1 Streptomyces sp. NPDC057543
CGAGAGGACCGGAACCATTCCGGCACCGCCCGGCGTGAAGACGAGGAAGAGCGAGACGGTGGCGAGGACGACCAGGACCGTGTTGACGACGGCCCTGCCGCGCGTCACGAACAGCGGCCGGAACGGGTTGGGCTTCGCCCCCTTGTCCGCGACGGCCTCCGTCCACTCCTCGGCCTCCGGCAGCGCGCGCCGCATCCACAGCGCGATGGCGATCGGGATCAGACCGATGTAGAACATCCACCGCCAGCCGAGCGACGGCACCACCCAGTTGTAGACCTGCGCGGCGAGCACCGAGCCGACTGAGAAACCGGAGATCAGGAAGCCGCTGGCCCGGCTGCGGAGCCTCGCCGGCCAGCTCTCCATGACGTACGTGGCGCTGGCGCTGTACTCACCGGCCATACCCATGCCGATGGCGAGCCGGGCGGCGAACAGGCTCTGGTAGTTCCAGGCGAATCCGCAGGCGAAGGTGCCGAGCGAGTACAGCAGGATGCTCAGGATCATGGAGAACTTGCGGCCGTACCGGTCGCCGAGGGCGCCGAGCACCGCCCCGCCGAGCCAGCGGGTGATGAACGCACCGGAGATCAGGCTGGCGGCCTGCACCGTGCTCAGGCCGAAGTCGTCACTGATCTCGGTGAGGACGAGCGTGATCAGCACGAAGTCGAAGCCGTCGAGGACATAGCCGATCCAGGCGGCCAGGAACGACTTCCACTGGGTACCGCTCACCTCGCGGTACCAGGGGAGCGTGGGGGGTGTTGTGGTGTGCACGGTGACTCCAGGATGCGGGACGGCACTCGCCTTTGAGCGGCCGGTCCGCGTGGTCGGGAGGGATCAGGGCCGGATCATGCCTGCGACGAAGCGGGCGGTCAGGGCGGTGGGGGCGGTGATGGCCGTGCCGACGACGACACTGTGGGCGCCGCGGGCCAGGGCTTCGGCGGCGTCCTCGGGGGTGTTGATACGGCCTTCGGCGACCACGGGGACATCGATCGCGGCGCAGAGCGCGGCGACCAGGTCGAGATCGGGGCCGGTCTGCTTCGGCGTGCCGGGCACGTAGCCGGAGAGGGTGGTGGAGACGAAGTCCGCGCCCTGCGCGGCCGCCGTGCTGCCCTCGGCGAGCGTGGAGACGTCGGCCATGACCAGGGCGCCCGCCGCGTGGACCGCCGCGACCAGCTCGGCGAAGGTGGAGCCGTCGGGACGCGGCCGGTCGGTGGCGTCGGCCGCGACGACGGCGGCGCCGGCCTCGGCGACGGCCAGGGCGTGCCGGACGGTCGGGGTGATGTAGACGCCGACGTCACCGTCCTTCCACAGACCGATGACCGGCAGATCCACGGCCTCGACGATCGCGGCGACGACCTCCGGCTCGTTGGCGCGGATCGCGGCGCCGCCACCGGCGACGGCCGACTGCGCGAGCCGGACGAGGGTGCCCGTCTCCCGCATGGGGTCGCCGGGAGGTGCCTGACAGGACACGATCAGCTTGCCCTGGAGGGAGTTGGCCAGTTCCTGTGCGGTCATCGAGGGGCTCCCGGGTGGTGGAGGGGAAGGGTGGTGGTCAGGGCGGCGGCGCCGAGTACGGCCGCGTCGGCGCCGAACAGCGGTGGCTCGGGTACGAGCCCGCGCAGCGGCGGCATCAGCTCCGCGGTGAAGGCCGCGGCCAGGGCATCCCCGTACAGCGGGCCGATCCGCGGCACTCCGCCGCCGACGACGACCCGGTCCGGTCCCAGGGCGTTGGCGAGCCCGCCGAGCACATGGCCGGTGGCGGCCGCGCCGGTGGTGATGGCGCGGACGGCGGCCGCGTCGCCCCGCGCGGCACGAGCGGCGACGGTTTCGAGCCGGTCCACGGGGGAGCCGGTCAGCCGCTCGTAATGGGCGGCGATGCCGGGTCCGGAGGCGATGACCTCCAGATGCCCGGTGGCGCCGCAGGTACAGGGCAGTCCAGCCGCCTCGGGGCTGGGCAGATGGCCGATATGCCCGGCGACACCGGCGACGCCGTGCAGCATCCGCCCGTCGACGGCGACGGCACCGCCCACCCCCGTACCGATGGCCGCGAACAGCAACGATCCGTGTCCCGTCGAACCGTGACCGGGCTCCGGGGCGTTCAGCGCCGCCAGTTCCGGTCCGGCCGTGGCCCGTACGTCGTTGTCGCACGCCACCGGGGACCCGGTACGGTCCGCGAGTCCGGCGCCCAGCGCGGTGCCCGCCCAGTCGCGGATGGCGTCGGTGGCACTGGTGACCATGCCGGTACGGGGATCGACGACCCCGGCGGCGGCGACGCCGATCGCCGTGGCCAGCCGTCCCGGATCGACGGTGACGGCGGCCTCGGCGAGCGCGTCCAGCACGGCCGGCGCGCCGTCCCGGGCCGGGGTGGGCCGGGTGTGCCTGGCCAGGACCGCGCCGTCCGCGCCGAAGAGCGCGGCGGCGATCTTCGTACCGCCGAGATCGAGGCCGATCACGGCGGCGCCGGTCCCGGCGTACAGGGGCGCGGAGTTCATCGGACCGGCGGCAGACCGGCGGCGCGCAGGCGCTGGGCGACCAGGGCGACCGACTCGGCACTCAGCTGGATCTGCGGGAACGCGGTGTCGCCGCACTGGATGATGCCGAGCAGCTGGAGCGCCGCCTTGAACGAGCCGAGCGCCGAGGAGCTGCGGCCCATGTCCGCCTCCGGCCCGACGTCGACCATGCCGAACAGCTCGACGAGCCGCTCCTGCTCCTTCGTGGCGAGCGCCCAGTTCCCGTCCCGCGCGGCGTCGTACAGCCGGACATACCCGGCCGGGTCGACATTGCCGATGCCCGGTACGACACCGTCGACCCCGGCCAACAGGGCCGCGTCCACAGTGAGTTCGGAACCCGTGAGTACGCTGAACTGTGGTGCGGGGCCCTCCTTGCGGCCGTCGCGGCCGCCCAGTTCGACGAGCAGTCGGCGCAGCCCGCCCTCGTCGCCGCTGCTGTCCTTGAGCCCGGCGAGGGTGCCGTCCTCGGCGAGTTCGCGGACCAGTGCGGCGGAGAGCTTGCTGTGCACGGCGACCGGGATGTCGTACGCGAACAGCGGCAGGTCGACCGCCGCGCGCAGCCGCCGGAAGTGCTGGGCGATCTCCTTGCCGTGGGTGCGGGTGTAGAACGGCGCGGTCGCGACCAGCGCGTCCGCACCCAGCTCGGCGGCGGACCTGGCGTGCTCGATCACGCGTGCGGTGGTGGTGTCGATGACACCGGCCAGCACCGGCACCCGGCCGTCGGTCACGTTGACCACGGTCTCCAGCGTCGTGGCGCGCTGTTCATCGGTGAGGTACGCGACCTCACTGGTGGATCCGAGCGCGAACAGTCCGTGCACACCACCGCCGATGAGGTGCTCGACGAGCCGGGCGAGAGACGCGGTGTCGACCTCCCCCTGGGGGTCGAGCGGGGTGCAGACCGGCGGGACGACGCCGTGCAGGGGTGCGGTCAGAGACATGGTGAGGGCTCCAGCTTGGTCGATGCACCGATCCGTGGCCCGAAGCGGCTGCACGGAGCAAGACATGAGACGTAAGATGTCCTATGTCTGGCCTCACCTTAAACAGATGTCCCTGTGACCGGTCAAGGGGCAATCGCACCCCAGGAGGACGTAGTGGCGCGCCCCACCATGGCTCAGGACATAGAGCGTCGGCTCAAGGAACTGATCCTGGAACGCGGACTCGGCCCCGGCGACGCGCTGCCCACCGAGACGGAACTGATGGGGCTCTTCGGCGTCGGCCGGGTGTCCGTGCGCGAGGCCCTCAAGGCGCTCCAGGCCGTCAATGCCGTGGAGATCCGCCGCGGCTTCGGCACCTTCGTCGGCTCGCTCTCCCTGTCGCCCTTCGCCGAGGGGCTCGCCTTCCGGGCTGCTGTCCGTCACCGGCAGGGCGAGCCGGGTCTCTTCGAGCTGATGAAGGTGCGGGAGGCGCTGGAGACGGGCCTGGTCGGCGCCGTCACGGCCGGCATGTCCGACGAGGATCTCGACGTGCTGCGCGGCCTCGTGGCGACGATGGAGGCGGAGGCGCGCCGCGACGGCCGGGTGGCGCGCGGCACCGACCGCGCCTTCCACCTCGCGCTCTACGCCTCACTCGACAATCACCTGCTCAGCGAGGTGCTGGACGCCTTCTGGGCGGCCATGGACCGGGTGCGCGAGGACCTCGACGACAGTCATCAGGACCCGGTGACCACCTGCGCCCAGCACCGCGAGATCGTCGCCGCGGTCGCGGCGGCCGACGGCGAACGCGCGGTACGCGCCATGCGCACCCACTTCGACGGCATCCGCACCCGTCTCGAACCGTCACCGGTCCCTTGACCGGGCAGCCGAGGCGCTGAGGGGAGGGTG
>NZ_JBHVFF010000459.1:0-4320 GCF_042801895.1 Streptomyces sp. NPDC057543
GCCCTGCCGCGTTCTCCTTGCCTTGACGTCCGCGTAAAGGTCTACCGTCAAGGACATGCGCATCGGGGAGCTGGCCGAACGGGCCGGAACGACCACACGGACTCTGCGGTACTACGAGTCACGCGGACTGCTGCCGGCGCGCCGGGCCGGCAACGGCTACCGCGCTTACGACGAGGACGATCTGCGGCTCGTCCAGCAGATCCGGACCCTCCAGGACTTCGGGTTCGAACTGGAGGAGACCCGTCCGTTCGTCGAGTGCCTGCGCGCCGGCCACCCGGCCGGTGACGCCTGCCCCGCCTCGCTCGCCGTCTACCGGCGCAAGCTCGGTGAGCTCGACGCGCTCATCGAACAGCTCCAGGCGGTACGCGTCCACGTGGGCGCCCAGCTCGCGAAGGCCGAGCTGGAGGCCGAGGCGGAGCTTCCGGGCGGCCCCGAACCACGTTGTGAACTGGGAGGATGACAGATGATTCAGGCAGCGGGCGTGGCCGAGGTCACGGACACCACTTTCGATACGGAGGTCCTCGCGGCCGACCTCCCCGTACTGGTCGAGTTCACCGCCGACTGGTGCGGCCCGTGCCGCCAGCTCGCCCCCGTGCTCAGTGCCGTCGCCGCCGAGGAGTCCGGACGCATCAAGATCGTCCAGATCGACGTCGACCGGAACCCGGGTATCGCGAGCCGGTACGCGGTCCTGTCGATGCCGACCCTGATGGTGTTCCGCTCCGGCGAACCCGTGAAGTCGATGGTGGGCGCCCGCCCCAAGCGCCGGCTGCTCCAGGAGTTGGAGGACGTGTTCGAGGCGGTGTGAGTGGGGCATATGCCTTGAACCGGAACAAACAGCGCACAACCGTAGCGGTCGCCTTCGGGGGCCGCTACGGTCTGCGCCTGCTCGAACCGCTCCAGGCGCTTGCTGAAACCGTCGATCTCGGTGAGCCCGGGCGTGTCCGGTCCGCGATACCGGCCGGTAGCGTCCCGGCTCACCCAGGCTCATCCACGAGAGCCAAAAAATTCGGTCGGCGATTTCGGACGGCGATGTCGAGAACCGGTGACTGGCTACGTCCCCGCAATGAACGCGACCAGAATGGATCGCACCAGCACGGAGGAGAAACACGATGGCCAAGTACCTGCTGCTCAAGCACTACCGCGGCGCTCCGGCTCCGGTCAACGACGTGTGTATGGACCAGTGGACGCCGGAGGAGATCTCGGCGCACGTGCAGTACATGCAGGACTTCGCGGTCCGGCTCGAAGGGACCGGCGAGTTCGTCGACGCTCAGGCGCTCGCCCCCGAGGGGACGTGGGTCCGGTACGACGGCGAGGGGCGCCCGCCGGTCACCGACGGCCCGTTCGCCGAGACCAAGGACCTCATCGCCGGCTGGATGGTTATCGACGTCGACAGCTACGAGCGCGCCGTCGAGCTGGCCGGGGAACTCTCGGCCGCCCCCGGGGTGGGCGGGAAGCCGATCCACGAGTGGCTCGAGGTGCGCCCGTTCCTGGCCGCGCTGCCCACCATCACGGAGTGACCTCCCCGATGAACGAGGCCCTGATCCGGAGCCTCACGCCGAGCGTGCTCGGCCTCCTCGTCCGCCGCGGAGCCGACTTCGCGGCGGCCGAGGACGCCGTGCAGGACGCGCTCGTCGAGGCGGTCCGCGTCTGGCCGGCCGACCCTCCGCGGGACCCGAAGGGCTGGCTGGTCACCGTGGCCTGGCGCCGGTTCCTCGACGCGGCCCGGGCGGACGCCGCCCGCCGCCGGCGTGAGGACCTCGTCGACGAGGAGCCGGCGCCCGGGCCCGCGCCCACGGTGGACGACACGCTGCAGCTCTACTTCCTGTGCGCCCACCCGTCGCTGACGCCGTCGTCCGCGGTCGCGCTCACGCTGCGCGCCGTCGGCGGGCTGACCACCCGCCAGATCGCCCGGGCCTACCTGGTGCCCGAGGCGACCATGGCGCAGCGCATCAGCCGGGCCAAGCGCACCGTCTCCGGCGCGCAGTTCGACCAGCCCGGCGACGTCGCCACCGTGCTGCGCGTCCTTTACCTGGTCTTCAACGAGGGCTACTCCGGCGACATCGACCTCGCCGCCGAGGCCATCCGGCTCACCCGGCAGCTCGCGGCCGCGATCGACCACCCCGAGGTGGCGGGACTGCTCGCCCTCACGCTGCTCCACCACGCCCGGCGCGCCGCCCGGACCGCGCCCGACGGCAGCCTGGTGCCGCTCGCCGAGCAGGACCGCGGCCGGTGGGACACCGGGGCGATCGCCGAGGGCGTCGAGATCCTGCAGGCGGCCCTCGCCCGCGACCGGCTGGGCGAGTTCCAGGCCCAGGCCGCCATCGCGGCACTCCACGCCGACGCGCCCACCGCCGAGGAGACCGACTGGGTGCAGATCGTCGAGTGGTACGACGAGCTCGCGCGCCTGACCGACAGCCCGGTCGTCCGGCTCAACCGCGCGGTGGCTGTCGGCGAGGCCGACGGACCGCGCGCCGGCCTGGCGGCGCTCGCGGTGCTGGACGCCTCACTGCCCCGCCACGCCGCGGTGGCGGCGTACCTCCACGAGCGCGACGGCGACCTGGCGACGGCGGCACGGCTGTACGCCGAGGCGGCGCAGAAGGCCCCCAACCTCGCCGAACGCGACCACCTGACCCGCCAGGCCGCCCGGCTCAACGCCCGCGGCTGTCGCTGACGGGCCGCGCTACATGGTCCACGGCCGGAGCTTCTCGGGGTTGCGCACCGCCCAGATGCGTGTGATCCGGTCGTCCGCGAGGCCGAACGCGGCCACCGTCACGGTGACGCCGCCGTGCTGGGCCACCAGACCGGGCCGGCCGTTGGCCGAACGTTCCAGGAGCGTCAGGCCGGGTGCCTTGCCGCCGATCTCGCTGATGTAGCGGGCAATGCGCTCGCCGCCTGCGACCGGGCGGAGCACCGCACCGACCCGGCCGCCGCCGTCGGCGATCATCGTGGCGTCGGGGTCGAGCAGGCCGACGAGGGCGGCGATGTCCTTGGCCTCCCACGCGTGCTTGAAGTCCCTGATGACGCAGGCCTGCCGGGTCGTCGGAGCCACCGGAGCCGCCGCCGCACGGATACGACGGCGGGCCGACGACGCCAGCTGCCGGCACGCCGCAGGCGTGCGGCCGACGATCGCGGCCACTTCGGTGAAGGGGTACCGGAAGACATCGTGCAGGATGAACGCGACCCGTTCGGCCGGGGTCATGGACTCGAGCACGACGAGGAAGGCCATGTCGACCGACTCGTCCAGGGTGATGCGGTCGGCCGGGTCGGCCGGTTCACCCCTGTCGCCCCCCGGCCGCCCGTTCATCCACTCCGTACGGTCGGGCAGCGGCTCCGGGATCCACTCGCCCACGTAGTTCTCGCGCCGCGCCCGTGCCGAGCCGAGCAGGTCGAGGCAGATGCGACCGGCCACCTTCGTCAGCCAGGCACCGGGGGACTCGATGGCCTCCTGCTGCTGCCGGGACATGGCGTACCAGCGGACGTAGGTCTCCTGTACGGCATCCTCGGCCTCGGCCAGGGAGCCGAGGAGCCGGTAGGCGAGATTGATCAGTTGCCGGCGCTCGCTCATGATCGCGCTCAGGCTCGCATCGGGTCGGCCGATTTCGGGCTCGGATCGGGTGGTCATGGTCTCGACGATTCCCTTGTTCGACTCTGTTTTCACCATGTTCGACGAGACACCGCAGCGAAAGGCCGGTGCGCCGCCTCACATTCCCGGTGGCTGCGTCGTCGGACTGGTGGGACGTCGGGGCGGCAGCCACGGGGAACCACTGTCGACAAGCGGAGTTGAGCAACAGAAGGGATGGGCTCACCATGCCCATAGGGACGACGGCACAGCAGCGCAGCCTCACGTTCATGATGTTCCTGCGAGCCGCGATCGCCTTGCAGACCGCGGCCATTTTCTTCCAGGCGGTCACCGCCGGGCTGTTGTTGTCCACGTCGTACGGAGAGACGTTGCACAGTGCCGGGGCGCGTGGGATGTACGCCGCGTCGATGTTGTACGTACTCACCGCGATCCTGGTGTGGCGGCCGGGCGGCGGCTCGCCCAAGTCCATCCTGCACGCGTTCGGGTTCCTGGTCCTCGCGTCGGTGCAGGTGGTCCTGGGCATCGCGCATGTGCCGTCCCTGCACGTCCCGTTGGGAGTCCTGATGTTCGGCCTGAGCGTCCTTCGGCTGGGCCAGGTGCTGGCCGGCCGCCGCACTCGCGCGGATGCCGCGGTATGACGGCCGGCTCCGTCGCGTCCCATTAGTGGGGCGACCCGCGGGCCAGGCTCCTCTGCGGCCTGCGGCCTGCGGCCTGCGGCCTGCGGCCTGCGGCCTGCGGCC
>NZ_JBHVFF010000460.1:0-4312 GCF_042801895.1 Streptomyces sp. NPDC057543
GGATTCCTCCCCCGCGAACGGACCGGCCTACGCATCCGCACCGGCCTGCACGGGCTGTCGGACCTGCACGGGCTGTCGGAACGTCCGGCGCTCAGGCCGTCGAACCGCGCTCCTCGAGCATGTCCGCCATGAGCGCGATCTCCGACTGCTGGCCCCGGACCATGCCCGCCGCCAGGTTCCTGATCTCCTCGGTGCCGGCCGCGCCGGCCGCCGCCTGCGCCATCTCCGCACCCGCGCGGTGGTGCGCCGTCATCAGCTTCAGGTACCTCACCTCGGCGTCCTTGCCCTTCGCCGCCCGCAGCGCGTCCAGCTCGGTGTCGGTCGCCATGCCCGGCATCAGTGAACCGTCGCCCCGGGGTGTGAAGGTGTGCCCCATCCACGCCATGGGCGGAGCCTCGGACGACTTCGCCAGGCCCCACATCTCCAGCCAGCCGAGCATCATGCCGCGCTGATTGGCCTGGGTGTTGATGATGTCGTACGCGAGCCGGCGCACCGCCACGTCGTACGTACGGTCCCGCACGATGAACGACATCTCGACCGCCTGCTGATGGTGGATCGACATGTCGCGGGCGAAGCCGGCATCGACCGATGTGTCCGAGGGCGCGCCCTCGGACACGGCGGCAGTCGTGGAACCCGCCGAGGACGACGGCCGCAGGACCATCAGCGCGACCAGGCCCAGCGCCAGCAGCAGCACCACCCCGCCCGCCACCACCATCGGGCGCGAGGAGCGGACCGCGGACGTCACTGGGCGACCCCGCCCGTGCAAGCCGCGCCCGGCTCAGGGGTCTGCGGCCCCTGTACGTACTTGGTGAAGAACTGCGCCACGCGCGCGTCGGTGGCACTCGTCACCGTCACCTGCTTGCCCCACGCGCTGAGCATCAGCGGGGCGGCCTGGTCCTCGACCGGGCTCATCAGCGAGTACGGCGTCGTGCCGACCCGCTCGCCGAGCTTCTCGATGTCGGCAGGCTTCGCCTTGCTCGTGTACGTGACCCAGACCGCGCCGTGCTCAAGGGAGTGGACGGCGTTCTCCTTCGGTATCGCCTTGGTGTAGACGTCGGCGTCGCAGTTCATCCACACCGGGTTGTGATCGCCGCCGACCGGCGGGTTCATCGGGTAGTCGACCGGCTTCTCGACATGGTTCTGCGTGAGCTTGTCCCAGGTCCGCTCGCCCCGTACGGGCGAGGACTTGGCCTCGGCCTCGGCCTGTTCCTTGTCGTCGGCGGCGGACATCAGATAGGCGCCGCCCGCGACGAGCGCGGCGACCACGGCTACGGAGGCGGTGAGGGTGATGATCCGGCTGCGCCGCTCGCGGGCCCGTTCCTTGCGGCGGGCCTCCTCCAGCTTGGCGCGGCGTGCGGCGGCAGCGGTGTTCTGCTTCTTGTCGGAAGTCACGGAATGTCCTTCGGTTCAACACGACTGATGGAGCTGAGGGCATGCGGGAGGACGTCCCTCGGTGTCCCGGGGAACGGGCCCTGCCTCTAGATCCGTTGAACCTGCAGACGGAGATGGTCGACTTCCCGCACGGCGTCGTTGGACGGGCCGCGGATCGCGGCGGCGCCGGTGAGCGGGGCGGCCGGGGCCGTGACGGTCACGCCGGGAAGGGCCGCGGGCGCGCTCTGGGCGGGCAGCACGACAGGTGTCGCGTGCTCGGACGTCACATGGCAGGAACTGCCCGCGCCCCGGCCCTCCGGAGCATCGGCCACCACGGTCCGTACGGCCATGGGGTGCGAGGGTGTCAGGACCCGGTCGACGGCCGTGGTGTGCGTGCTCCGGTGATGCGCGGCCGAACCCGGGAGCGCGATCGAGCAGCACGAGACCATGGCGAGCAGGACGAACAGCAGGCCGAGAACGGCCGAGGCGTGGGCGCCCTGCCGTCGTTGGTGCGTCCGTTCGCTCGGCGTGTTCATCGCCGCCATCGTACGTGGTGTGTGAAGTTTCAATGAGGGGTGGGGCCGCTGCTGAGTCTCGTCGTGGCCACGGCCCTGACGGTGGACACCGCCCTCAAGCAGGACGCCCGCGGCCTCGGCTGACGGCCGCGTGCGCGTCTGATGGGGAAGGGCGGCGCCCGCCTGAGGGGTACGGGCGGCGCGCTCGACCGGCGGGTGCGTGCCTGACGGGCTGGTGCGCCGCACCTCGTCATGTGCGTGCTCCCTTGCGCGATCTTCCGCGCAAGGGAGGCGGGCGGGGCGGCAGACGGACCTGAAACGGTTCCACCGCCGTGCGATGATGCGCCCATGCCGTACCTGGTGCCGCCCCTCATTCCTCCGGGGCGCCTCGCGGACTCCGCCCAACCGGCTCTTGCCGTCGCCGACGACCTGCTTCTGCGGCCGTGGCGGAGCGAGGACGCGCCGACGATCGTCGCTGCCTTCTCCGATCCGGCGATCCAGCACTGGCACCTGCGCCGGGCCGAAACCGAGGGCGAGGCGCGCGACTGGATCGAGCAGTGGCAGGACGCCTGGTACAGCGAGACCGACGCCCACTGGGCCGTCGTACGTCCCGGGGGAGCGAGCGACGGGCCCGAGGAGGTGCTCGGCCGGGTCTCGCTCCGTTCCCTGGTGCCGGCGATCGGTCTGGCGGAGTGCTCCTATTGGGTACTGCCGGCCGCCCGCGGACGGGGCGTGGCGCCCCGGGCCGTGTCGGCGCTCGCACGCTGGTCCTTCGACGAGATCGGGTTCGAGCGGCTCGAAATCGCGCACTCCGTGCTGAACGAGGCTTCCTGCCGGGTGGCGGCCAAGACGGGCTTCGCCCTGGAGGGCACCCGGCGCCACGCCCATCTGCACGCCGACGGCTGGCACGACATGCATCTGCACGCCAGGCTCCGCGGAGACGGTGCGAACGGCTGACCGCGACGGAGGCGGTGCCGGTCCGTTCGCGTCCTCCCCGCGAAGTCGCGCCGTTCAGTCCCGTTCGACGTCCACCTCGGTGAGCCGCGCATACCGCTCGGGGTCGGTGCGGCGGATGCGCAGAGCCACCACGAACCCGGCCACGAGCACCACCGGCAGCGGCACCAGCAGCGCCGCATTGACCGCACCCGTGCGCCCGGTGAGCAGATCGAAGTGGAGCGTGGCGAGCACCGACAGGACCGCGAGACCCACGAAGGCGATCAACGGTGCGACCGCGACCCGCCAGACCGACATGCCGCACCGGTCACGACGGAAGAAGAAGCAGACGGCGAGCGCGGCGAGCGCCTGCATGATCATGATGCCGAGTACGCCCGTGCTGTTGGTCCACAGGAAGATCTCGGAGTACGGATCCGCGCCGATCAGCGCACCGCCCACCACGATCACCAGGCCGAAGACGGTCTGCACCACGACCGCCGTCACCGGTGAACCCTGCCGGGCCGACACCCTGCCCAGCCGGCGCGGCAGCAGGCCCTCGCGGCCCAGGGCGTAGAGGTAGCGGGCCGCGGCATTGTGGAAGGCGAGGGTGGCGGCGAACGCGCTGACCACGATCAGCACATGCATGGAGTCGGCGAGCCAGGGGCCGACGAACCGGTCGGCCGCGTGGAATGTCAGCTGCGGGCCGTCCGACGACCGGGCCATCGCGACCGACTCGTCCGTGCCGAAGCTGCCCATCAGGATCCACACCCCGAGGGCGTAGAACAGCGCCAGGAACCCGATCGCGACAAAGGTGGCGCGGGGTACCGTGCGCTCCGGGTCGCGTGCCTCCTCGGCGTAGATCGCGGTCGCCTCGAAGCCCGTGAACGCGCCGATGACCAGGACGAACATCCCGGCCATGCCGCCGGAGGAGGCCAGCACGGACGGATCGAAGGACGTGAGGTCCAGGGCGTCGGTGCCCCGGTCCGCCAGCACCCCGACATCCATCACCAGCAGCACCAGGACCTCCAGGACCAGTGCCACCCCCAGCACCTTCGCGCTCAGCGTGACCCGCAGCCAGCCCAGTACCCCGGTGCCCAGCACGCAGAGGGTCGACAGCGGCCACCAGGGCAGCTCCGCACCGGTGAGATCGCTGAGCGTCGTCGAGGCGAAGTAGCCGAACCCGGCGGCGACACCCGGGGCGACCAGGTTGTACGAGAGCGTCGCCAGGTAGGCGGTGGCGACGCCGAGCGCCCGGCCGAGCCCTCGGGCGACGTACGCGTAGAAGGCTCCGGCATTGCGTACGTAGCGGCTCATCGCGGTGAACCCGGCGGCGAACAGCACCAGCAGTGCACCGGAGACCAGGTAGCCGAGCGGGGTGCCCGGACCGCCGATGCCGATGGCGAACGGCGCGACACCGGCCAGCACGGTCAGCGGCGCGGCCGCCGCCACGACGAAGAAGACCAGATCGAAGGTGCCGATCTGCCCCTTGGCGA
>NZ_JBHVFF010000461.1:0-4272 GCF_042801895.1 Streptomyces sp. NPDC057543
GGGCCGCGGGGGGGGGGGGCGGCGGGGGGGCCCCGCCGCCGGGCCCCCCGCCCTCTTAACCCCCCCCGACGGGGCGGGGGGGGGCCCCCGCCCCCCCCGCCGCTCGCCGCACGGTCACGCTCGGATCCCGCCGCCTCGCGGCGCTGGAAGCGCGGCATGATGCCGCTGTCGCCGACCGGCAGGCCGGACGCGTCCGGGTCGTGCGGGGCGGCAGGCGCCTCCTCAACACCCGCTACCACCTCACCCGGGCCCGGCTGACCGAAGAGCGGTGGCGAGAACGCTGGGAAGCGGAGCGGTGGTTCATCGCCGCCGACGGCGAGTCGGGGAAACGGTTCGGGAACGAGACAATCCGCGTCACCCCGGACGGCGAGATCAGCATCAAACTGCCCGCCCCGCTCGCACACCTGGCCAACGCCAAGCACGGCCGGTACACCCTCACCACCCGTATCGGCTTCGCGCACCGGGGGCAGGAGTGGGCCGACCGCATCACCGCGAACCGGGCCGGGGCCTACCGAATCCACCGCGACGTGGACCGTGGCCGCTGGTACCTCACCGCGTCCTGGCAACGCCCCGTCGTGCACACCATCGCGCTGGCGACGGCCCGAGCCCGGGGCGTGGTCGGCGTCGATACCAACGCCGACCACTTCGCCGCCTACCAGCCCAGGCCGGGCCAGGTGCACGGGGGCGTGACGAACCCGCCCACCCACAACGGACCACGCCCCCAGAGACGTGCCGCCGAACGGGACGCGAAAGCGGGGACCGAGCGCATCCAACACCGTTCGGGATGCGCCCAGTACACATCAGTGGGTCCAGGACTCACTCATGCACACCGGCTAGGAATGGTTGTCCGCGTGCTGAATGAGGTACGGGGACGTGGCGTGCGCGAGTCGGTCGGGCATGCCCCAATCCTTGCGCACTCGGCGGGGGCATGCCCAGCGCATCGGGGGCGACGCCGGGGCCGGGTCAGCCCGCCCACCGTCCGGAGAGGAAGGTGACGGCGAAGACGGTCATCAGGGGTGCCGCGACGGCGAGATAGGCGGTCGTGACGTGGCGGCGCCGCAGGCTCCAGACGGCGAGGCCGGTCCACAGGGGCCACCACAGGAGAGTCGCGCGCGGGATGGAGGTGTACCAGTAGGACGTACCCAGGGCCCACAGGGTCAGGGCGATGTACACGGCTTCCGGCCAGCGCCGCTGCCGGATCAGGACGGCGCACAGGCCGATGCCGATCAGCATGGTGAGGAGTTCGGCCTGGGACATCAGGGCGTACCCGGTGCTCTGGGAGTGTCCGAAGGCCGCGTGCCAGGTGTTCCGCCACGCCTCCCAGGGAGCGTGGAACTCGCGGTACCAGCCGCGTTCCTCCGCGTGCTTCCAGGCCATCCAGTCGCCGGTGCGTGTGTGCAGGTACCAGCTGTGGAGCAGCGGCGGGAGGGCGGGCAGCGCCAGCCAGGGAAGACGGCGCCATTGGGCGGGGGTGCGGGCGGTGACCAGGAAGTGGACCGCGAGGGCCGCGGCGAGGAAGAGGCCGCTGACCCGGACGGTGGTGGCCAGGCACGTCAGGGCGGCCGCGAGCGGCCAGTTGAGGCGCTGGGCGGCCAGCCAGGCCGGCAGGGCCAGGGCGAGGAAAAGCGCTTCGGTGTAGCCGGCGGCCAGGAAGACCGCGCACGGGGAGAGCAGGAAGAAGAAGGCGGCGCGCTGCCCGGCGTTCTCCTGCGGCGGCTGGCCGGAGTTGTTCTGCTGCGGCCGGCCGGCATTGTTCTGCGGCAGCTGTCCCTCGCTCCTCTGCGCCAGGTGCAGCCGGGCGATCCGGGCCAGGGCCAGTACGGCGACGCCTCCGGCGACGAAGGAGATCAGCGCGCCGGCCGCGGGCCAGCTCGGGACGATGGTGTGGACGGCCCGCAGCAGGTAGGGGAAGCCGGGGAAGAAGGCTTCTCTGTTGTCCCACTCGGATATCCAGGGGCCGGACCCGCCCGGGAAGTAGCCGTCCTGGGCTATGTGCAGGTAGTGCCACCAGTCCCAGCGCTGCCACGGCGCGAAGAACGAGGCGGGGGCGCGGTTCTGACGGTCGTCGGCGAACAGCCAGCGCATGCAGTACGCGGTGGTCCAGATGCCCACCCGGGTCAGCAGGTACAGCCACAGCACCTCGCGGTCGGCGGGCCCCAGCCGGCGGCAGAGCCGGACGAACCGCCCGCCGAAGGATGTCGTGCCGGGTGACGGCGTGCCGCCGGGCGACCCGGCAGCGGTCCCGGTCCGGGCGGGCAGGCGTTCACGCTGCCGCTGAGGGGGCGAAAGGGTCACAACAGAATCTCCTGGCCTGGATCGGATGTACGCGTGCCGAGCGGCCCGGCGGGCACGGTCCGGGGCACGGCCCGAGCGGCCCCGGCGGGCACGGTCCGGGGTGTGGAATGCGGGCGGTATGTCAGGGGGGCGTGCTGGCGCTCCGGGTGGGCGTGGCCGGTGTCTCCGAGACGCTCCGGCCGGGGGTGGTCGGTGTGCCCGAGGTGCTCCGGTCGGGAGAGGGCGCGCTCGTCGACGGCGGGCTCGTGCGGGGCGGGGAGAGCGTCGGGGAGGGCTGCGGGGCGGAGGGGGTGGTGGCCGGGACGGTGGTGCCCGTGCTGTCGGGCAGGAGCGTCGCCACGGCCGCGCCCGTACCGGAGAAGACGAGGCAGGCGCCGACCACCAGCACGAGAATCCGGTGCCGGCGCACGCGCTGCCCGCGCGCGGTGATGTACGAGGGCGGAGCGGACCGGGCGTGGGACCGGCCGGTGGCCGCGGCCTCCTTGAACAGGGACCGCAACGGGTCCTCGGCTTCAGACACGGGGCCCCTCCTCGGTACGCGGATCCTGCAGGCGGTGCGAGAGCGTGGCCCGGCCCCGGACGAGATGCGTCTTGACGGTGCTGGCCGCCAGACCGGTCTCGGCCGCGATCTGTTCGACCGTCAGATCGCATACGTAGTGCAGGGCCAGCGTGCGGCGCTGCTTGGCCGGCAGATCGCGGAGCGCTTCCACGAGCGCCACCGACTCCGGGCCGGGCGGCTCCGCATGGGGCGGGGCACCACTGCGCCGCCAGGCATCCGCCGCGCGGCGCCGCCCGCGCCATCGGCTCACCGCCAGCCGCCAGGCGACCGTACGGATCCATGCCTCGGGCTGCTCGTCACGGTCGAGGTGACGCCGTCGGCTCCATCCCTTGACGAAGGCCTCCTGCACCACGTCCTGCGCCTCGTGCCGGTCACCGAGCATCACGAACAACTGCCCCGTCAGCCGGGCGACCGTCTGCGCATAGAACTCTTCGAACTCCTCGACGGTCAACAAACAGCTCCTGGCTCTCCTCGGTCTCACCGGGCATACGCCCGGCACCCCGCGTCCGGACTACACCGGACCCGGGAAAACGGCGTGACGGTCATCACGCGGCTGCCCGGGACCGGCGCACGCCACTGCCGCCGCGCCTCGGCCGCCGCGGCCCGGCCGGCCGAAAGTCCCGAGCCGACCGGCGCCACCGGCCGACGGATTGCCGGCCCACCGGCATGGCGGCTCGGGTACGGGGAAGTCTCACGGTCCAGGCGAGACGGCACACCCCACATCCTCTCTCAGGCCCGGTCGGCCGCCTCGCCCCCCTCGCGCCGTCGCGCCGTACGCAGGACACTGGGCGGCAATATCGGCCGAGGCGGGTGTCGTCGTCGTATCCGGAGGGGGATTCACATGCGGGACAGCCATCGGGCTGAAGCCGAAGGGCTGTTGGTACGCGCCGTCGAGGAAGAGGTACGGCGCTCGGGCGGGCGGGCCGACGCCGGTGCGCTGACAGCTCGCGGGCGGTCGGCGCTCGATTCCCTGACGGCCGCCGCGGCCGACGAGTACGCCGCGTACGTCCAGGCGCTGGACGCGGCGGAGGCCGGGCAGCAGCCGCTGTCGCAGCGGTTCAGCCGGGCCGCACTCGGGACTCCCCTGCTGGTCACGGGAGTTGCCGCGGTCGCTGCCTTCGGCGCCGATGTCGCGTTCGGTACGGCGACGGGGCCGGCCCTCGGCGCGGGCGCCGTCGTCGCGGTCGCGGGGGCCACGGCGACGGTCGCCAAGGTCACCGCGTCGCACTGGCCCGCCGCCCACCGCCGCGCGGGCGCGCTCGGCCAGCCCGGCGGCGCCGAACAGCTGCGGCTGCAGTGGCTGGCGGCGCTGGAGGTACGAGGCATCCGCCCGTTCCTCGACCAGCAGCGGATGCTCACCGCGTCGTCGCGCACACCGGCGAAGAAGGTCCCCGCGCAGTCGCGGACCGCCCCGCAGC
>NZ_JBHVFF010000462.1:0-4270 GCF_042801895.1 Streptomyces sp. NPDC057543
CCGGCAAAGACCGCCCCACCCCCATTCCAGCCCGCTACACTCCCCACACCCAAGCCGTTGACCAGCACGAATGAAGAAGTCCGGCTGGAGTACTAAGACGTCAAGCGAGGGGTTTGTCGAGCGCCGGTCGGAAAGGCCCTTTCAGTCACCGGAGAAGCCCCAGAAGTAGATTTCCTCCGGACTGCCATGGGCGTCGTGCAGGACCGTGCATCTGCCGAACCAACGTCGATTGGCAAGCGGTTCTATGGCCTGCACGTGTGCCCGCGTGAGGCGGTCGGTCCCGGCCATCCGGTAAGCCTCGACAGGCTGAACGAGCTGCACGGTGCCGTAGTCAGGATCCTCACCTGGCCGCAACATCCTGTGCATGTCCAGGATCGAGTGTGTCCCTTCTTCCTGAACCTGCTCGTCTTCCCACAGCTGTTCGAGCGTTGACGGTCGCACCCTGGCCTCATCGGTGTCGTCTTCGTCCCATGGATCCCAGTAGTAGTCCTGCGCATCGAAGACTTTCTGCCTCAGGGCATCCAACGCCGCTCCAAGATCCTCCTGGTAAGGAACGTAGTACTCCCACCCCGACGCACCCACGACAGCCCCGCCTCCGCATCCAGTTCCGACAGTGCAGCGGAAGCTAGCAGCAGCCACTGACAAGCCGCCTCGCCAGGTGCACCCCGCGGACTGAGCAATCAGACGGCAGCGCCAGCCGCTGCCGGGAAGGCAATGTAGGAGTGGTACTCCTGCTTCCAGGTGAGCTGCGAGGACCAGCGCGAGGACGTGGAGGGGGCGCTGGTGTCCCAGACGGTCCACTTCTGGGCGGTGCAGTCGGTGTTGCCGGAGTGGAAGTTCCACAAAGAAATCACCTGCATTGCCGCACTGTTGGAATCCTTCGACCTGACCGGTGTCACCGTGACTGCAGACGCCCTGCACACCCAGCGTGATCACGCCCGGTTCCTGGTGGAGACCAAGAAGGCCCACTACGCGTTCACCGTGAAGAAGAACCAGAAGGGCTTGTACAAGCAGTTGCGCACCCTGCCCTGGCAGAAGGCGACCGCGGAGTTCTACAACCGGAGCACAGGACAAGGGCGCCTGGAGACCCGGGTGGTGCAGGCCCTGACCGTCACCGAGCTCGGCGTGGACTTCCCGCACGCCGCCCAGGTCGCGAAGATCGTGCGGCATCGCACCAGCGTCACGACCGGCAGACGCAGCCGCGAGACCGTCTACGTGATCACTGATCTGACCAGCAGGAAAGCCTCCACCGAACGGATCGCGGAGATCGTCAGGTTGCAGTGGGTGATCGAAAACCGGCTTCACTTTGTACGCGACACCGCCTACGGCGAGGACGCCTCCGAGATCCGCACCGGACACGGCCCGGAGAACATGGCCGCCCTCCGTAGCTTCGCCATCAACCAGCTCCGCGCCACCGGCCACACCAACATCGCGGCCGGATTTCGGGAGATGGTGCGCGCCTTTTAGCAGGGCTTGGCGATAGCTCGCTACCCGCTTTGGGACCGTATCCATGACACGGGTGGCCAGGTCAAGCTCGTCTTCTGTGGGTTTCGAGTAGTTCGGTATCTTGCTCCTCGTCCAGGGCCGCGCCGACACACATGAACACGCTGTGCATGCAATTTTTGCTCTGGCAATGAGTACGCAACGACGGCCTCGCAGCCGGCAGCCGCCGTGACGCCGAAGGCTGGGCCCGGCTACCTGCCGCCTTGGTCCCAGCCGTCTTCGAAGACGAAGAGTGGTTTGATGCCGTGCGCGGGCGCTTCTGCGAGCGAGACGGCTTCAGCGAAGCGTTCGAGCGGGAACGGCCGGCCCCGGGGAATGCTCAGCACCTCGTCGGCGACGAGACCGCGAACCCGGGACAGCGCGCGCAGCGCAATCTCGGGTGAGGCGGTGCCGAACCAGCGGTTCAGCCAGAAGCCACGGACTGCTTTGGTCTCGTAGATGACCGAGCGTGCCTGCAGCGGGATCGTCAGCGCCGTAGGATCGGTCTGCCGATGGGTCGAGAGTGCGCCGTAGACCACGACCTCCCCGCCCGGAGCCAATGCCTGGGACACCTGGGCACCCACGGGTCCCGCGACACAGTCGATGGCCTTCCGCACGCCGACTGGCCCCGCTATCTCAGCCACACGCCGCAACAGGTCCTCGTCCTGCGTGCAAATGACCTCGTCACCACCGAGCGCCTTGATCTCCTCGACGGCACCACGTCGCCGCACGACGTTGATCGTACGAATACCCAGATGCCTGGATAGCTGGATGACGAGCCGGCCCACGGTGGAGCCCGCAGCCGTCTGCAAAAGCCATTCGCCCGGCTGTACGTCGAGTTCGCGCGTCACGAGGAGCAGCGCGGTCAACGGATTGACAGCGAGTTGACAGGCACTGGAATCGCTCAGATGGTCGCGGACCGGCAGAAGCCTTCGCGTGTCGGCAACGAGGTATTCCTGCCAGGTGCCGGCTACGGGGGGCCCGGGTACCGCCGGGACCGCAGCGACCACCACGCGCTCACCGGCCTTCAGTCCCTCGGTAGCAGGGCCGAGGGCATCGATGCGGCCCACGCATTCCATGTGGCCCCCGACAACGGGGAACTCGGGGGAGAAACCGTAGCGGCCACGCAGCACGTGCAGATCACTGGCGTGAATCGGAGTCGCCTTCACACGGATCAGCGCCTGACCAGCCTCCGGCGTGGGAACGGGCAGGGATTCCAGCCGCAGGACATCGACGGGCTCGCCGGCCCTTACGGCCACGAGCGCGCGCATGGAGCGAGGCATGAGTGACCTTCCGTCTCAGCACCCGAGGAACTCGGTGGGCGCTGCGGACAAGAGCGATGCTGATACCGGCATCCTGGCTTTCATTGGAGCGCCCGAAACCACCTGGTCAGCCGCGGGCGAATTCGAGGAGATCGGCATTGAACCGTTCCGCGAACTCGGGAACCATCGACAGACCGTGCGGAGCACCCGAGTAGACCTTGAAGGTCACGTCCTTGACGAGCTGTGACGATTTCTCCGCGGAGGCCACGATGGGGACGATCTGGTCGTCGTCGCCGTGAATGATCAGCGTGGGAATGTCGAACGTCTTCAGGTCCTCGGTGAGGTCGGTCTCCGAGAACGCCTTGACGCAGTCGTAGGCGGCCTTGATGCCGACCGTCATGCTCCAGAGCCAGAACTCTTCGCGGGTTCCCTGGGAGACGGTCGTTCCTTCGCGGTTGGCGCCGTAGAAGGGGGCACTGAGGTCCTTGTAGAACTGGGAACGGTCTGTCAGCACGCCTTTCCTGATTTCGTCGAAGACCTCGATCGGCAGCCCCTCCGGATTCGCGTCCGTCTTGAGCATCAACGGGGGGATCGCACCCAGCAGGACCGCCTTGGCGACACGGCCCGTGCCGTGCCAGCCGATGTAGCGTGTGACCTCTCCGCCACCGGTCGAGTGACCAACCAGGATCATGTTGCGGAGGTCGAGGGCCTCGATGACGGAGGCGAGATCTTCGGCGTACGTGTCGAGGTCGTTCCCCTTCCAGGGCTGGCCCGAGCGTCCGCCCCCGCGCCGGTCGTGGGCCACGACCCGGAAGCCGTTGTCCGCCATCAGCATCAGCTGCGGATCCCACGCGTCCGCGATCAGCGGCCAGCCGTGGGAGAAGACCACCGGCTGACCCGATCCCCAGTCCTTGAAATATATCTGCGTGCCGTCCTTGGCAGTGGCGAAGGCCATGATCGCCCCTCCAACACTTGTCCGAAGTTGCCGCTTCATGAGAATTCAGCACCCGGGCCGCAAGGGGAATGTCACGCCACGACCAGCAGCGGACGCAAAAGGCGACGGAGAGGCCGGCAGCGGAAGCGGCCGATGAGCACGTCGTATCAGCCACGCTACCCGCAAAGCCCCACTCCAGCACGCCGGGCAAACCGCGGCGACCGGACAGGGAACGACGGGTGCGCGACAACGCTGTCAGCAAGCTCCGCACTCGGTCGGGCCCGTGGAGGCAGCGGCCGGTGGCGGGAATTGTCCCGGGCGGCGGACAGCCAGCCCGGCCTCCTCCGTCCAGGCCGGGCCCGTCGCCGTGCGGCCTCTGTTGTCGGTGGCGGCTGGAACGCTGGACGGATGAACGGCGATGAGCAGCTGCTGCCCGGCCGCGTGTACGGCCACTACGCCGCGCCCATAGGCGGCCCGTTGGACGGACGGCTCTGGCTGCTACTGCGGATGAACTCGTGATGTCGTCTGCGACGATCAGGGGTTGATCGTCAGTCCTGTTTCGGTGAGGCAGCCGTCTATGAGGTTGCTGCGG
>NZ_JBHVFF010000463.1:0-4217 GCF_042801895.1 Streptomyces sp. NPDC057543
CTCCAGGAGAAGGCGCAGCCCGGGCCGCCGCGCCGTGCGGCCCTCGCCGCGCTCACCGACGACTGGCTCACCGCGCTGTTCACCACCGCCGCCGAACAGACCGGCATCCGCGGCGCCGCCCTCGTCGCCGTCGGCGGCTACGGGCGCGGCGAACTCTCCCCGCGCAGCGACCTCGATCTCCTGCTCCTGCACGACGGCAACGCCGACGCCGGAGCCATCGCCTCCCTCGCCGACCACATCTGGTACCCCGTCTGGGACCTCGGCCTCGCCCTCGACCACTCCGTACGCACCCCCGCCGAAGCCCGGAGAACGGCCGGCGAGGACCTCAAGGTCCAGCTCGGACTGCTCGACGCCCGCCCCGTCGCCGGAGACCTCGGCCTCGTCGCCGCCCTGCGCACCGCGATCCTCGCCGACTGGCGCAACCAGGCCCCCAAACGCCTCCCCGCCCTCGACGAACTCTGCCGGGAACGCGCCGAGCGCCAGGGCGAGCTCCAGTTCCTCCTCGAACCCGACCTCAAGGAGGCCCGCGGCGGACTGCGCGACGCCACCGCCCTGCGCGCCGTCGCCGCCTCCTGGGTCGCCGACGCCCCCCGCGAAGGCCTCGCCGAAGCCCGCCGCACCCTCCTCGACGCCCGCGACGCCCTCCACCTCACCACCGGACGCGCCACCGACCGCCTCGGCCTCCAGGACCAGGACCAGGTCGCCACCGCCCTCGACCTCCTCGACGCGGACGCCCTGCTCCGCCAGGTGTACGAGGCAGCCCGCACCGTCTCGTACGCCACCGACGTCACCTGGCGCGAGGTCCACCGCGTCCTGCGCGCCCGGTCCGTACGCCCCAGGCTGCGCGCCATGCTGGGCGGCGGCAGGACCGCCGCGACCGAGCGCACCCCGCTCGCCGAAGGCGTCGTCGAGGCCGACGGCGAAGTCGTCCTCGCCCGTAGCGCCCGCCCCGAACGCGACCCCGTGCTCGTCCTGCGCGCCGCCGCCGCGGCCGCCCAGTCCGAACTCCCGCTCTCCCGCCACGTCGTACGCCACCTCGCCACCACCGCACGCCCACTGCCGGTGCCCTGGCCCGCCGAGGCCCGTGAGGAACTCGTCACCCTCCTCGGCGCGGGCGAGGCGACCGTCCCCGTCTGGGAAGCACTCGAAGCCGAAGGACTGATCACCCGACTGCTCCCCGACTGGGAACGCGTCCACTGCCGACCCCAGCGCAACCCCGTCCACACCTGGACCGTCGACCGTCACCTCGTCGAAGCGGCCGTACGCGCCTCCTCCCTCACCCGCCGCGTCGGCCGCCCCGACCTCCTACTCGTCGCCGCGCTCCTGCACGACATCGGCAAGGGCTGGCCCGGCGACCACTCCGTCGCCGGTGAGGTCATCGCCCGCGACATGGCCGCCCGGATCGGCTTCGACCAGCACGACGTGGGCGTCGTCGCCACCCTCGTACGCCACCATCTGCTACTCATCGAGACCGCCACCCGACGCGACCTCGAGGACCCGGCGACCGTCCGCTCCGTCGCCACCGCCGTGGGCACCACCGCCACCCTGGAACTGCTGCACGCCCTCACCGAGGCCGACGCACTCGCCACCGGGCCCGCCGCCTGGTCCACCTGGCGCGCATCCCTCGTCGCCGACCTCGTCGAACGCGTCGCCGCCGTGCTCGCCGGCCGGGCCCCGGAAGAACCGGAACCCGTCGCGCCCAGCGCCGAACAGGAACGCCTCGCCATCGAGGCCCTGCGCACCGGTGAACCCGTCCTCGCCCTGCACGCCCAGGCCGAGACCCCGAACGAGGACGGCGAACCCGAACCCGTCGGCGTCGAACTCCTCATCGCCCTGCCCGACCGCCCCGGCGTGCTGCCCGCCGCGGCGGGCGTCCTCGCCCTGCACCGCCTCACCGTGCGGGCGGCCGATCTGCGTGCCGTGGAACTCCCCACCGAACTCGGCGCGGGCGACGCCGCCGACGTGCTGCTGCTCAGCTGGCGGGTCGCGGCCGAATACGGCTCGCTGCCGCAGGCCTCCCGACTCCGCGCCGACCTCGTACGCGCCCTGGACGGCTCCCTCGACATCCGCGCCCGCCTCGCCGAACGCGAGGCGGCCTACCCGAGGCGACGCGGGGTGAAGGCCCCGCCGCCGAGGGTGACGGTCGCGGCGGCCGGCTCACAGCTCGCGACGGTGATCGAGGTACGGGCCCAGGACGCCCCCGGGCTGCTGCACCGGATCGGCCGGGCGCTGGAACAGAGCGGGGTACGGGTACGCAGTGCGCATGTGTCGACGCTGGGGGCGAACGCGGTGGATACGGTCTACGTCACACGTGAGGACGGCTCGGTGCTGCCGGGCGCGGAGGCGGCGGCACTGGTCAAGGCCCTGGAGGATGCCTTGCGGTGAGGCGTGGGGGGCCGTTCACGCCGTCGCCGCATGATGGGAATGCTCCCCGTCGGCCGGAGGAGGTCCGGGCGTCCACCGCGTTCACGCCCGGTGCGGACCCGCTCCCGGCATCCGCGGGGAGTCGTGTGACCGTGGCCGCTGCCCGGGATTTCTCCCGGCAGGGGTCATCGTTTCTCCCGAGCCGGATACCCTGGGGTACCGAATCCACTTTGCCCCCGACCCTGAGGACCGACGAGCGCCGTGTTCGATACTCTCTCCGACCGCCTTGCCGCGACTTTCAAGAACCTCCGGGGCAAGGGCCGCTTGTCCGAGGCGGACATCGACGCCACGGCCCGCGAGATCCGTATCGCCCTGCTCGAAGCAGATGTAGCGCTGCCCGTCGTCCGCGCCTTCATCGCCAACGTCAAGGAGCGGGCGCGCGGCGTCGAGGTCTCCCAGGCGCTGAATCCCGCCCAGCAGGTCGTCAAGATCGTCAACGAGGAGCTCGTCGGCATCCTCGGCGGCGAGACCCGGCGGCTGCGGTTCGCCAAGAACCCGCCCACCGTGATCATGCTCGCGGGTCTCCAGGGTGCCGGTAAGACCACCCTCGCCGGAAAGCTCGGCCTCTGGCTCAAGGGCCAGGGCCACTCCCCGCTGCTCGTGGCCTGTGACCTCCAGCGCCCCAACGCCGTCAACCAGCTCAGCGTCGTCGCCGACCGCGCGGGCGTGGCGGTGTACGCCCCCGAGCCGGGCAACGGCGTCGGCGACCCGGTCCAGGTCGCCAAGGACTCGATCGAGCACGCCAGGTCCAAGCAGTACGACGTCGTGATCGTCGACACCGCCGGCCGTCTCGGTATCGACCAGGAGCTGATGCAGCAGGCCGCGGACATCCGCGACGCCGTCGGCCCCGACGAGATCCTCTTCGTCGTCGACGCGATGATCGGCCAGGACGCGGTCAACACCGCCGAGGCCTTCCGTGACGGCGTCGGCTTCGACGGCGTGGTGCTCTCCAAGCTCGACGGTGACGCCCGCGGTGGTGCGGCCCTGTCGATCGCCCACGTCACGGGCAAGCAGATCATGTTCGCGTCGAACGGTGAGAAGCTCGAGGACTTCGACGCCTTCCACCCCGACCGCATGGCGTCCCGCATCCTCGACATGGGTGACCTGCTCACCCTGATCGAGCAGGCGGAGAAGACCTTCAGCCAGGAAGAGGCCGCCAAAATGGCCTCCAAGCTGGCGTCCAGCAAGGGCAAGGACTTCACGCTCGACGACTTCCTGGCCCAGATGGAGCAGGTCAGGAAGATGGGCTCCATCTCCAAGCTGCTCGGGATGCTGCCCGGCATGGGGCAGATCAAGGACCAGATCAACAACATCGACGAGCGCGACGTGGACCGTACCGCCGCGATCATCAAGTCGATGACCCCGAAGGAGCGCGCCGAGCCGACGATCATCAATGGTTCGCGCCGGGCCCGGATCGCGAAGGGCTCCGGTGTCGAGGTCAGCGCGGTGAAGAACCTGGTGGAGCGGTTCTTCGACGCGCGCAAGATGATGTCGAAGATGGCGCAGGGCGGCGGCATGCCGGGGATGCCCGGGATGCCGGGCATGGGCGGCGGTCCCGGCCGGCAGAAGAAGCAGGTCAAGCAGGCCAAGGGCAAGCGCAAGAGCGGCAACCCGATGAAGCGCAAGGCCGAGGAGCAGGCCGCGGCGGCCCGTCGCGAGCAGGCGGCGGTGCAGGGCGGCGCGTTCGGTCTGCCGGCGCAGGAAGACAAGAACTTCGAGCTGCCGGACGAGTTCAAGAAGTTCATGGGCTGATCGCCCGACGGCACATGCGTGAGGGGCGCCCACCGACGGTG
>NZ_JBHVFF010000464.1:0-4199 GCF_042801895.1 Streptomyces sp. NPDC057543
TGGCAGGGCCAGGGCGGTGCCCGTCCCACTCCGGGCGGCATGCCGCGTCCGCAGGCTCCCCGTCCGGGCGGTGCCCCCGGTGGTAACCGTCCGAACCCGGGCATGATGCCGCAGCGTCCCGCTGCGGGCCCGCGTCCCGGTGGTGGCCCCGGCGGTGGCCGTGGTCCCGGCGGTGGCGGTCGTCCGGGTGGCGGCGGTGGCGGCGCAGGTCGTCCCGGTGGCGGCGGCTTCGCGGGCCGTCCGGCCGGTCCCGGTGGCGGTGGCGGCGGTTTCGCCGGTCGTCCCGGTGGCGGCGGTGGCGGCGCGGGTCGTCCCGGCGGTGGCGGCGGCTTCGGCGGTCGTCCCGGCTTCGGTGGACGTCCCGGCGGTCCCGGTGGCCGTGGTGGCACGCAGGGCGCGTTCGGTCGTCCCGGCGGTCCCGCGCGTCGTGGTCGCAAGTCGAAGCGGCAGAGGCGCCAGGAGTACGAGGCCATGCAGGCCCCGTCGGTGGGCGGCGTCATGCTGCCTCGCGGCAACGGACAGTCCGTCCGGCTGTCGCGCGGTGCCTCCCTCACCGACTTCGCGGAGAAGATCAACGCCAACCCGGCGTCGCTCGTCGCCGTGATGATGAACCTCGGCGAGATGGTCACGGCGACGCAGTCCGTCTCCGACGACACCCTCAGGCTGCTCGCGGACGAGATGAACTACGTCCTCGAGATCGTCAGCCCCGAGGAGGAGGACCGCGAGCTGCTCGAGTCCTTCGACATCGAGTTCGGCGAGGACGAGGGCGGCGAAGAGGCTCTGGTCTCCCGTCCGCCGGTCGTGACCGTCATGGGTCACGTCGACCACGGCAAGACCCGACTGCTGGACGCGATCCGCAAGACGAACGTCGTCGCGGGCGAGGCCGGCGGCATCACCCAGCACATCGGTGCCTACCAGGTCTCCTCCGAGGTCAACGGCGAGGACCGCCGGATCACCTTCATCGACACCCCGGGTCACGAGGCGTTCACCGCCATGCGTGCCCGTGGTGCGAAGTCCACCGACATCGCGATCCTCGTGGTGGCGGCGAACGACGGTGTGATGCCCCAGACGATCGAGGCGCTGAACCACGCCAAGGCGGCCGAGGTGCCGATCGTGGTCGCGGTCAACAAGATCGACGTCGAGGGTGCCGACCCGACCAAGGTGCGCGGTCAGCTCACCGAGTTCGGTCTGGTGGCCGAGGAGTACGGCGGCGACACGATGTTCGTCGACATCTCCGCCAAGCAGGGTCTGCACATCGACCAGCTGCTGGAGGCCGTGGTCCTGACCGCGGACGCCTCGCTCGACCTGCGGGCCAACCCGGAGCAGGACGCGCAGGGTATTGCGATCGAGTCCCACCTCGACCGCGGCCGCGGTGCCGTCTCGACGGTCCTCGTCCAGCGCGGAACGCTGCGCATCGGCGACACGATGGTGGTCGGCGACGCGTACGGCCGTGTCCGGGCGATGCTCGACGACAACGGCAACAACGTCGAGGAAGCGGGTCCGTCGACCCCCGTCCTCGTGCTGGGTCTCACCAACGTCCCGGGTGCCGGCGACAACTTCCTGGTGGTCGACGAGGACCGTACGGCCCGTCAGATCGCCGAGAAGCGTGCCGCCCGTGAGCGCAACGCCAACTTCGCCCGCAAGGGCGTCCGGTTCTCCCTGGAGAACCTCGACGAGGCGCTCAAGGCCGGTCTGGTCCAGGAACTCAACCTCATCATCAAGGGCGACGCGTCCGGTTCGGTGGAGGCTCTCGAGTCCTCGCTGCTCCAGCTCGACGTCGGCGACGAGGTCGACATCCGGGTCCTGCACCGCGGTGTGGGTGCGGTCACCGAGTCGGACATCGACCTGGCGACCGGCTCCGACGCCATCGTCATCGGCTTCAACGTCCGTGCTGCCGGGCGTGCCCAGCAGATGGCGGAGCGCGAGGGTGTCGACGTCCGCTACTACTCGGTGATCTACCAGGCCATCGAGGAGATCGAGGCGGCCCTCAAGGGCATGCTCAAGCCGGAGTACGAAGAGGTCGAGCTCGGTACGGCGGAGATCCGCGAGATCTTCCGCTCGTCCAAGCTGGGCAACATCGCCGGTGTGCTGGTCCGGTCCGGCGAGGTCAAGCGCAACACCAAGGCGCGCCTGCTGCGCGATGGCAAGGTCATCGCGGAGAACCTCAACATCTCCGGTCTGCGCCGCTTCAAGGACGACGTCACCGAGATCCGCGAAGGCTTCGAGGGCGGTATCAACCTCGGAAACTTCAACGACATCAAGATCGACGACGTCATCGCGACGTACGAGATGCGCGAGAAGCCGCGAGGCTGACCCGCAGGGATGTCCGGGGGACACACCCCCCGGACCCCCTTTCAACAGTCGGGGCCGGTCGACGGGTCATATTTCCGTCGATCGGCCCCGGCCGTTCCGTGTACGGTTCTTGTGTCCCTGCCAAACGCGCAGGGCACGAACCCGAACCGGCGGGACATCCGGGCATACATGTATGTGGGGACACTGTCCTTCGATCTGCTTCTCGGCGACGTACGGTCGTTGAAGGAGAAACGCTCCGTCGTCCGTCCGATCGTCGCCGAGCTCCAGCGCAAGTACCCGGTGAGTGTGGCGGAGGTGGGCGATCAGGATCTCCATCGCAGGGCCGAGATCGGCCTCGCCGTGGTCTCCGGGGACACCGGACACCTCACAGACGTACTCGACCGGTGCGAGCGGCTGATCGCTGCCCGGCCCGAGGTGGAGCTGTTGTCCGTACGACGACGGCTGCACAGCGACGAAGACGATTGAGCAAGGCTGAGAAGGAGACGGACCAGTGGCCGACAACGCGCGGGCGAAAAAGCTGGCGGACCTCATCCAGGAGGTGGTGGCCGAGAAACTGCAGCGCGGTATCAAGGACCCGCGTCTGGGTACGCACGTGACCATCACGGACACCCGGGTCACCGGTGATCTGCGGGAGGCCACGGTCTTCTACACGGTCTACGGCGACGACGAGGAGCGGGCGAGCGCCGCGGCCGGCCTGGAGAGCGCCAAGGGCATCCTGCGTTCCGCGGTCGGAGCGGCGGCGGGGACGAAGTTCACCCCCACGCTGGCCTTCGTGGCCGACGCCCTTCCGGAGAACGCCAAGGCGATCGAGGACCTCCTCGACCGGGCGCGTGCCTCGGACGCGCGGGTGCGCGAGGCGTCCTCGGGCGCCACGTACGCCGGTGGCGCGGACCCGTACCGCAAGGCGGACGAGAACGACGAGGACACCGCCTCCGAATGACACCGCAGAACAGGACGCCGGATGGCCTTGTCATTGTCGACAAGCCGTCCGGCTTCACTTCGCACGACGTCGTCGCCAAAATGCGCGGCATCGCCCGGACCCGCCGCGTCGGCCATGCCGGCACGCTGGACCCGATGGCGACGGGCGTTCTCGTGCTCGGTGTCGAGAAGGCCACCAAGCTGCTGGGCCATCTCGCACTGACCGAGAAGGAGTACCTCGGCACGATCAGGCTCGGCCAGGACACCGTCACGGACGACGCGGAGGGCGAGATCACCTCGTCGACCGACGCATCCGGAGTGACCCGTGAGGGTATCGACGCGGGGGTCGCGGCCCTGACCGGACCGATCATGCAGGTGCCGTCCAAGGTCAGCGCCATCAAGATCGACGGCAAGCGGTCCTACGCCCGGGTGCGCGGCGGCGAGGAGTTCGAGATCCCGGCCCGGCCGGTGACGATCTCGTCCTTCAACGTCTACGACGTCCGCGAGGCGATCGCCGAGGACGGGACGCCGGTCGTCGACCTGGTCGTCTCCGTCGTCTGCTCCTCCGGTACGTACATCCGCGCGATCGCCCGCGACCTCGGCGCCGGGCTCGGCGTCGGCGGGCATCTGACCGCGCTGCGGCGGACCCGGGTCGGGCCGTACGGACTCGACGTGGCGCGGACGCTCGACCAGCACCAGCAGGAGCTGACCGTGATGCCGGTGGCCGAGGCCGCGGCCTCGGCCTTCCCCCGCTGGGACGTGGACGAGAAGCGTGCCAGGCTGCTGCTGAACGGGGTGCGGCTGGACATGCCCGCCTTCCCGCCGGGACCGGTCGGGGTCTTCGGGCCCGACGGACGGTTCCTGGTGCTCGTCGAGGAACAGAAGGGCAAGGCCAAGAGCCTCGCTGTTTTCGCCTGACCGGTGCCCCGGCTCCCGGGGCCCCCATCGTGGAGCGGGCGGCCCCGGCG
>NZ_JBHVFF010000465.1:0-4156 GCF_042801895.1 Streptomyces sp. NPDC057543
GAAGCCGCATGACGCCGCTCGCTGATCCACTCTCCATCGCGGGTGAGGTCGTAAGCGCCCGGGCCGGGTCATCACAAACTCCTCGTGTCAACCATGGTTGACACGAGGAGTCGTGTCAACGTAAGTTGACATCATGACCGAAGCAACGGAACTGGCCGCGCGCGCCGGTGACCGCGACCCCCGGGTGGGGTTGCGGGCGGTCGCCGCACTGCGGCGGCTGCTGGAGCAACTCGAAGCCGTACAGGTCGCGAGCGCCCGCGCGAACGGCTGGTCGTGGCAGGAGATCGCCGCCGAACTGGGCGTCAGCCGACAGGCCGTGCACAAGAAGTACGGGAGGCATTGATGTTCGAACGATTCACCAAGAGTGCCCGGGCGACCGTGACCGGTGCCGTGACCCATGCCGAACGGGCCGACGCCGAATCGGTCACCGAGGAGCATTTGCTGCTCGCCCTGCTGGATCAGCACAGCGGCCGGGCATCCTTCGCCATCACTTCGCTGGGCCTCGCCGACCGCCGCGCGGCGGTCGAGGCCGATCTGGTCACGGCGCGCCGCCGCGGCGGGCTGACCCGGGCCGATACGGACGCGCTCGCCGACATCGGCATCGATGTCGCCGAGATCGTCGCCCGGGTCGAGGAGATCCACGGGGCAGGCGCCTTGGACAGGGGCCGGCGGCGCGGGCCGGGGCGGCGCCCGTTCACCCGTGGGTCGAAGGACGTCCTGACGAAGACGCTGCGGATCGCGGTGGGGCGCGGAGACCGCTTCATCGGCGACGAGCACCTGCTGCTGGCGCTCACCGCCTGCCCCGGTGTGACCGCCGACGTACTAGCCGCCCATGGCGCGACGTACGAGACGGTGAACCGCGCGCTGTACGGGGACGGGGGCGGGGATGCGGGTGGGGGCGGGGGGTGACGTCGCCCCGCGTCCGGCGTTTGAGGGCCGAGGGCCGGTAAGTCGAGAGCCGGAGGTCGGGGGCCGGTGAGCCGGGGCGGAACCCCGGTTCACCCCTCCCTGCCGTCGTCCTTCCTCAGTAGCGCCCCGATGTGGGCCGCCGCCGTGGACAGATGGCGGCGGGCCCCCGCCAGTTGCTCCTCCGTGACGCCCTGGTCCCGGGCCGCGTCGCGGATGTCGTCGCGGAAGCGGTCCAGCAGGCGGTCCAGGTCGCGGGCCGGGTCGCCGGTGCGGGCGGTGTCCTTGCCCCACTCGGGGTTGGCGTCGGCCTCGGCGGGCTCCGGCTTGATGTACGGGGGCCAACTGCCCGTCCTGGCGAAGTTGCCCAGCTGGCCGGTGATCTCGGCCAGTCCCTCCCGTACGCCCGAGGGCCAGTCGCCCCGCGCGAAGTGTTCCTGGACCTGGCGGGCGGCGTTCTGCATCTGCTCGCGCGCCTTGTCCTGGGCCTCCTTGGCCTGACGGCGGGCCTGCTGGGCGTCCTCGCGGGCGCGGCGGGACTCGTCCTTCGCCCGGCGGGCCTGTTCCTTCCACTCCTGTTTGGCCTTGCGCAGCTCCTCCTTCGCGGCCCGCCACGACTCCTTGTCACCGAAGTCCGTGAAGTCGCCGAAGGGGAAGTCCCGGTCGCCCCGGCCGCCGGTGGAACCGGTGGAGGTCTGCCTGGTCTCGTGCGCCGCGGTCCGCATCTCGCTGCGCAGCTTCCCGGCGGCGCCGCGGACGTCGTCCCGGATCTCGGCGGCCAGTTCGGAGACGGATTCCCTGATCTCCAGTTCCAGATCGGCCAGCTCGCCGGTGCGGCCCGCCAGTTCGGTGCGGCCCGCGTCAGTGATCGAGTAGACCTTGCGACCGCCTTCGGTGGCATGGGTGACGAGGCCCTCGGTCTCCAGTTTGGCCAGGCGCGGATAGACCGTGCCCGCCGAGGGCGCGTACAGCCCCTGGAAGCGCTCCTCCAGGAGCCGGATCACCTCGTAGCCATGGCGAGGAGCCTCGTCGAGCAGCTTCAGCAGATAGAGGCGGAGGCGGCCGTGGGCGAATACGGGGGTCATGTCAGAGCACCTCTCCGGTCGGCTCGGCGGCGTAGGCGTCGTCCTCGGCCGGTGGACGGCGCAGCAGGGCGATCGAACCCGAGACGGTCGTCGCCCGCAGCTGCCCGGTTCCGGCGCCCAGCGTGCCGGTGATCTTCTTGGCTCCCCACTGGCCGCTGACCCGCAGATCCTCGAAGCCGTTGGAGACGGCGCCGCTCGTGGTGTTCGCCTCGACCGTTGCGTCCGCCGGGTGCGGCAGCCGGATGGCGACCTCGCCGGACACCGTGGTCAGCCGGATGTCCGTGGGCTTCCCGCTCGGGTCCAGATCCAGCACCATGTTCCCGCTGATCGACTCCGCCCGTACCGAGGCCCCGGCGCCCTCCACGACCGTCAGATCACCCGAGACCGTCTGGAAGCGCAGCTCGCCGGTCACGGCCTGGGCCTCCACGCTGCCGGAGACCGTCTCGGCCCGGACCGGACCGGCGAGCCCGACGAGCGTGGAGTCTCCGCTGACGCCCCGAACGTCCGTACGCCCCCGGATTCCGGACACGACGGCCCCGGCGCCGACCACGCCGACCTCCACCGCCGACCCGGCGGGCACGGCGAGCGAGACGACCGCGCTGCGGTGCCAGCCCTTGCGGTCGAACCAATTGAGGAAGCCGTTCCAGGGCAGGCCCTCGTACGCGACCGTGAGGGTGCCGCCCTCCTGGGTCACGATCAGCGGCGGGCCCTCGATCGCGGAGACCTCCAGCCGGGCGGTCGGTTCATCGGTACCGACGACATTGACCGCGCCTCCGACGATGCGCACATTGAGCGACGTCACGGGATCGTCGAAGGTCAGCTTCCGGGGCTCTGCGATGGCCCATGTCGACTCAGGCATGGATCTGACCTCCAGGGGAGCGGAATGACGCAACATATCGCGTCTCTTGCTGAACACGATATATCGCGGATCGGGGAAGTCAAGGGGTGCCGTGGCGGCATCGCCGATCAGGGAGGGCAAACGCACCAGACGTGGGTGAATTACCCCAGTGCGTGAGGCATGAACGCGACATCCCTCGCCGGGGCGCTGCTGCTGTGCCGTGCCGAACCCGGGACCGTCCGGCCGGTGGCCCGTCTGCTGCGCGAACGGATGCTGCTCGCGCCCGCCGGAGACGGGTGGTCCGTCCTCGTGCCCGAGGGCAGGCCCTGGCGGGACGGTGGCGTCGCGGGTGCGGACGCGGAGCCGGTCGGACCGGGTTGTGGCCGACTGGGCCGCCGCGCTCGCGGTCGGCTCGACCTGGCCCGTCCTCGCCCTGTGGTGGGACGGCGACCGGGCCGGTCACACACTCGCGTCCGGTTTCCGCCGCCCGGTCGGCCACGTCCGGCTCGCGGACGGCACGCCGGCCGGTGAGAACGGGGCGATGCGTACGTTCGCCGAGCGGCTGGGCCTCGACCCCATACTGGACGTCCAGGCGCTCGACGAGCTGAGCCGCCCCGACCCGGATGCCGATGCCGCGTCCGGCTGCGCGGGCTGCTCGCGGGCCTCACCCGCATCGGACTGTGCCCCCCCGCCCGGCCCCGGAGACGCCCGGCGACCGGCTGTACGCGGCGGCCGGTGCGGCCCGAAGCGGAACCGGTCGTCCGGACCGGCTGGCGCGAGGCGATGAAGGTCGAACTCGACGTGGTCGAGAACAGCGGTCGCGGTCCCTGGATGCGCGGCCCCGGAGCCCGTGCGCTGCGGCGCTCAGGTGGCGGCCGGATTGCCGCTCGCCCGCTGGGGGATCGGGCGCCGCAGCGGTGGCTGGGCCTTCGCGGGGGTGCTGCCGGTGGCGCACGGAGCGCTCGGCCTCGCGTACGACCGGTTCAGGGCCGACGGGGCCGAGGAGGCCGACGGCTCCGGGCCGGTCCGACCGGTCGTCCTCCTGCTCCTGCTTCTACTCGTCCTCGTCCTCGTCGTCGAGGCGGGCCAGCCAGGTGGCGAGGCGCTCGACCGGCACCTCGAAGTCGGGGTTGAGATCGACGAACGTACGGAGCTGCTCGGCGAGCCACTCGAAAGTGACCTCTTCCTCGCCTCGCCGCTTCTCCAGCTCCTCGATACCGCGGTCGGTGAAGTACATGCGAGAAGCCTAATGCCTGGTGACAGCACCGCGGTGGCCGGTCGTGCGGTCCCGGAAAGGTCCTGGCGCGGTCCGTGACGGACCGCGCCG
>NZ_JBHVFF010000466.1:0-4114 GCF_042801895.1 Streptomyces sp. NPDC057543
CGCCGGACGGCTCGGCAAGCGAGCCCGTCCGGCGTTCGGGGACGGCGTTCAAGGACGGTACGCAGGGGCAGGCGCGTCGTCGATCCTGCGCAGCTGTACAGGGACCGTCAGCGGCCGTTGAAGGCGTCCTTCAGACGGGAGAACAGCCCCTGCTGCCCGGGCTGGAACTGGCCGGTGGGCCGCTCCTCGCCGCGCAGCTTCGCGAGGTCCCGCAGCAGTCGCTCCTGTTCCGGGTCCAGCTTCGTCGGGGTCATGACCTCGACGTGCACGATCAGATCGCCGCGCCCGCCGCCCCGCAGATGCGTGATGCCGCGGCCGTGCAGCGGGACCGACTGGCCCGACTGCGTACCGGGCCGGATGTCGACCTCCTCCAGGCCGTCGAGCGTCTCCAGCGGCACCTTGGTGCCGAGCGCGCCCGCCGTCATGGGGATGGTGACCGTGCAGTGCAGATCGTCGCCGCGGCGCTGGAACACCGAGTGCGGCAGCTCGTGGATCTCCACGTACAGGTCACCGGCCGGGCCGCCGCCGGGGCCGACCTCGCCCTCGCCCGCGAGCTGGATGCGGGTGCCGTTGTCGACACCGGCGGGGATCTTCACGGTGAGCGTGCGCCTGGATCGGATGCGGCCGTCGCCGGCGCACTCCGGGCACGGGGTCGGCACGACCGTTCCGAAGCCCTGGCACTGCGGGCAGGGCCGCGAGGTCATGACCTGGCCGAGGAAGGACCGGGTGACCTGGGAGACCTCACCGCGGCCGCGGCACATGTCACAGGTCTGGGCGGAGGTGCCGGGTGCGGCGCCCTCGCCGTTGCAGGTCGTACAGACGACCGCCGTGTCGACCTGGATGTCCTTCGTGGTGCCGAACGCGGCCTCGGCGAGATCGATCTCCAGCCGGATCATCGCGTCCTGGCCGCGCCGGGTGCGCGAACGGGGTCCACGCTGCGACGACGTACCGAAGAACGCGTCCATGATGTCGGAGAAGTTGCCGAAGCCACCCTGTCCGAATCCGCCCGCGCCACCGCCGCCGGAGGCGGACAGCGGGTCACCGCCGAGGTCGTAGACCTGCTTCTTCTGCGCGTCCGACAACACCTCGTAGGCGGCGTTGATCTCCTTGAACCGCTCCTGGGTCTTCGGATCGGGGTTCACATCCGGATGCAGCTCGCGAGCGAGCCGCCGGAATGCCTTCTTGATCTCATCCTGAGATGCGTCGCGGCGCACGCCGAGTACGGCGTAGTAGTCCGTGGCCACTTACGACTCCGCCAGGATCTGTCCGACGTAACGTGCCACTGCGCGTACCGCTCCCATCGTTCCGGGGTAGTCCATGCGGGTCGGTCCGACCACGCCGAGTTTGGCGACTGCCTCGTCGCCCGAACCGTAGCCGACCGCGACGACGGACGTGGAGTTGAGCCCCTCGTGGGCGTTCTCGTGCCCGATTCGTACGGTCATGCCCGAGTCCTTGGCCTCGCCGAGCAGCTTCAGCAGCACGACCTGCTCCTCCAGTGCCTCCAGCACCGGCCGGATCACCACAGGGAAGTCGTGCCCGAAGCGGGTGAGGTTGGAGGTGCCGCCGATCATCAGCCGCTCCTCCGTCTCCTCGACGAGGGTTTCGAGCAGGGTGGAGAGCACGGTGGAGACCGTTCCCCGGTCCTCGCTCTCGAATGAGTCCGGCAGATCCTGCACCAATTGCGGGACATCCGCGAAGCGGCGCCCGACGACCCGGCTGTTGAGCCGGGCCCGCAGATCGGCGAGAGACGTCTCACCGAACGGGGCGGGGCAGTCGATCATGCGCTGTTCGACCCGGCCGGTGTCCGTGATCAGCACGAGCATCAGCCGGGCGGACGCCAGCGACAGCAGCTCCACATGCCGCACCGTGGACCGGGTCAGCGAGGGGTACTGCACGATGGCGACCTGCCGGGTCAGCTGCGCGAGCAGCCGTACGGTGCGACCCACGACGTCGTCGAGGTCGACCGCGCCGTCGAGGAAGTTGTGAATGGCACGGCGTTCCGGCGACGAGAGGGGCTTGACGCCCGCGAGCTTGTCGACGAAGAGCCGGTAGCCCTTGTCCGTCGGGATACGTCCCGCACTGGTGTGGGGCTGGGCGATGAAGCCCTCGTCCTCCAGCACCGCCATGTCGTTGCGGACGGTGGCCGGAGAGACCCCCAGCTTGTGCCGCTCGGTGAGCGCCTTGGAACCCACGGGCTCCTCGGTGCCGACATAGTCCTGGACGATGGCGCGCAGCACTTCGAGTCTGCGTTCGCTGAGCATCGCGCACACCTCCAGCTGTGTTCCTCGTGGTTCTCGGGCCGTTCCTGGTTCATTCCCAGGAATCCGCCTGGCACTCTGTCGTCGCGAGTGCCAGCAACCCCCCGGCCAGTGTACGGCGGCCGAGTGGGGGCCTAGCAAGGGCGACCGGCCACGCTACCCCGAGACCGCGCAGGTCGTTGCCGATAGCGTCGCGGTATGGATGCCTCTTGGGAAGAGTTCGGCTGGGAGCGACTCGGTCACGGAATGGGCCGCCGGCGCCTTCCCGGATGGGATGCGACCGTCGCACTGGTGGTCGGGGCGGAGGGAGTTCTGCTCTACGACACCGGATCGACACTCCGCGAAGGCGCCGAAGTACGGGCTCAGGCACAGGCCCTGCTCGGCCGCAAGGTGACGCATATCGCACTCAGCCACCCGCACTTCGACCATGTGCTGGGCACCGCGGCGTTCTCCGGCGCCCAGGTGTACGGGGCGGTCGGCATGGCGGGCCTGCTGAAGTCCGGGGCGGACGCCCTGTACGCCTCCGCGGTACGCCACGGCGTGTCCGAGCACGACGCGGCGGAGGCCACCGGAGTCGTGGTGGCGCCGCACCACGAGGTGTGCGGTGAGTGGACGCTCGATCTGGGGGGCGGCCGCCAGGTGCTGCTGGCGAACGTGGGCCCCGCCCACAGCGGCCACGACCTGGCAGTGCTCGTGCCCGGCTCCCCCGCCGTGGTGCTCTGCGGGGACCTGGTCGAGGAGTCCGGCGAACCGCAGGCGGGCCGGGACACGGTCCCGTCACGCTGGCCGGCCGCACTGGACCGGCTGCTGGAACTCGGGGGCGAGGACGCGGTGTACGTGCCGGGGCACGGAGCGGTGGTGGACGCGGCGTTCGTCAGGGGGCAGCGGGACCGGCTGGCCGCCCTCTTCGGCGTGTCGTGACCGGTTCCCGTCCTATCGTCTTCCGATGCGCAGCTACCAGCCGGACCTGACCCCGCCGTGGAAGAGGTCCGCCCCCGTTCCCGAGGTCCCCGCCGAGCCCGATCTGGTCGTGGAGGAGGTCTCCACCGGATTCTGCGGGGCGGTGATCCGCTGCGAGAAGACGGCCCAGGGTCCGACGGTGACCCTGGAGGACCGTTTCGGCAAGCACCGGGTGTTCCCGATGGAGCCGCGCGGCTTCCTGCTGGAGGGCCGGGTGGTCACGCTCGTACGGCCGTCGGCCGCCGCGCCCGTACGCCCGGCGCGCACAGCCTCGGGCTCGGTCGCGGTCCCCGGGGCGCGCGCCCGGGTCGCGCGGGCCGGCCGGATCTATGTGGAGGGCCGCCACGACGCGGAGCTGGTCGAGCGGGTCTGGGGCGACGATCTGCGGATCGAGGGCGTGGTCGTCGAATACCTGGAGGGCATCGACGACCTCCCGGCCGTCGTGCGCGAATTCTCCCCCGGCCCGGACGCCAGGCTGGGCGTCCTGGTCGACCACCTGGTTCCCGGCTCCAAGGAGTCCCGGATCGCGGACCAGGTCTCGGACGCGAACGTGCTGGTGGTCGGCCACCCCTACATCGACGTGTGGGAGGCGGTGAAGCCGTCGTCCGTGGGGATCGCCGACTGGCCGGTGATCCCGCGCGGCCAGGACTGGAAGACGGGCGTGTGCCGCGCGCTGGGCTGGGAGGAGAACACGGGCGCGGCCTGGCAGCGGATCCTGTCCACGGTGCGCTCGTACCGGGATCTGGAGCCGGCCCTGCTGGGCTCCGTGGAACACCTGATCGACTTCGTGACGGCGCCGGTGGACAGCCCCTCCGGCGCTTGAGGAGCGGGGGCACGGGTGCACCCGTGCGCCCGCGCCACGCAGTCGACCAGGTCCCAGTCACATATACACAACA
>NZ_JBHVFF010000467.1:0-4088 GCF_042801895.1 Streptomyces sp. NPDC057543
GGCCCTGACCTGCTCAAGTCGAAAAGATGGTCGATCCACCGCAGAATGTGATGGAACCGGACTTATGTTCAGGCTGCGGGGAGGAGGTCGCTGTGCGCTCCACACGTCGCCGAACCTGGGCTCTGCCGGCGGCCTCCATGGTCATCGCCGGACTGATAGCCCACCTGGGCATATCCGCCATATCCATGGCGGGACGGGGTGGAACCGGGGCATCCGCTCCCGACGCTCCCAACCCGGAGCCCGCCGGATCCGAGTGCCGTACGTCGATCCTGGGATCCCGGGTCGTCGCCTACTGCCACAACCCGTACCCCTCCACCGACCGCGTGCAGCTGCACACCGAATGCCGCCGCTGGTGGGACATAGACGCAGATGCCACCCCGGTCGACGTGGGACCGGGGCAGACCGTGCGGCTCGACGACCGCTGCTGGAAGGAAGTCGACTCGGTCTGGGTCACACACCGGGTGCAGAGTTCCATTCGAAGCGCGACGCGAACCCGGTCGACGCGAAGTGACTCCGCTCGACGCGACGCGACCCGGTCGTCCCGAAGTGACTCCGCTGAACGCGACGCGACCCCGGTCGACCTGAGGTGACTCCGCCCTCGCACCCGGTCCGCCGGACACGCCCGCCTCCTCACACCCGGTCCACCAGACAGCTCAGCGCATGACTCGCGGCCTCGGCCGCCGCCGTCTCCGCGTCCCCCGCCCGGATCGCCTCGACCAGCCGGCCGTGGTCCATGAGGCTCTCCGGCCCCAGCTCATGGCCGACATCGACCCTGAGATAGTCGCGCAGCAGATCGCCCAGGTCGGCGTAGAGGCCGGTCAGCACGTCATTGTGCGAGGCCGCGACCACGGCCAGATGCAGCGTCGCATCCGCCGCGACGAACGCCTCGGCGTCACCCGCGGCCCAGGTCTCCTCCCGCCGCGCCATGAGCGCGTCCAACTGCTTCAGATCCCGCTCGGTGCGCCGGGCGGCCGCCAGTCGTGCCGCCGACGACTCCAGGGTGGAACGCAGCTCGGCGACATGGCGCGGATCGGCGGTGGCGAAGCGGCGGTGCATCACCCCGGCCAGTTCGCTGGTGGCGACGACATAGGTGCCCGAGCCCTGCCGGATGTCGAGCAGGCCGTTGTGCGCGAGCGCGCGCACGGCCTCGCGGACGGTGTTACGGGCCACGCCCAGCTGTTCCACCAGTTCGGGCTCGGTGGGAATCCGTGAACCCACGGGCCACTCGCCCGAGGTGATCTGGTTCCTCAGCTGGGCAATCACCTGATCGGCGAGTGCCGAACGCCGCGGAGACGTCAGCGCCATGATGCTCCTTGCTCGGGTTGCTTCGGTGACGGGTTGCTTCGGTGACGGGTTGCTGCGGTGATGAGAGGGGAGAGGGGTACGGGGTGGCTCTGCTGCGGGTGATGGTCTCAGCGGAGTATGCGCACGATTGGACAATCAATCATCCCATGATTCTATGATGACTCCATGCCCGACGACGAGACCCAGCCGCAGCCCCGGACCCCGACCCGGACCCTGAGCCCCGCCACCACCGCGGACATCCCGACGAAATCCCCGGCCCCGGAGGCCCCGCAGACCGCACAGGCCATGCAGACCGCCCCCGGGCCGTCCCCGTGGCTGCTCCGGTTCGTCGCCATCGGCCTCGTCCTCGCCGCGCTCAACCTCCGTCCCGCCATCACCAGCCTCGGCGCCCTCCTCGAGGAGGTGCAGGACGGGCTGCACATGAGCGGCAGCGTCGCTGGTGTCCTCACCTCCGTACCGCCGCTCTGCTTCGCGGTCTTCGGCGTCATGGCGCCTCGCCTCGCCCGCCGCTTCGGCCCCGGCGCGATCGTCTGCGTCGGCATGATCGCCATCACGGCCGGTCTGGTGATCCGGCCGCTCGTCGGCGGCACGGTCGGCTTCCTCGCCGCGAGCGCCCTCGCTCTCATGGGCATCGCCGTCAGCAACGTCCTGATGCCGGTGATCGTCAAGCGCTGGTTCCCGGATCGCGTCGGCTCCATGACCGGGCTCTACTCGATGGCCCTGGCCCTCGGCACCTCGCTCGCCGCCGCCGTGACCGTGCCCATGACCAGTGCGCTGGGCGGCAGCTGGAGGGCAGGCCTCGGTATCTGGGCCGTCCTCGCCGCTGTCGCGATCCTGCCCTGGATCCCGCTGGTACGGGACCGGCGCGGCGCCCCGGGGCAGCCCGCCGCCCGCCACCAGGACGTCCCGGCGCTCAGGATCACCCGCAGCCGTACCGCGTGGTGCCTCGCCTGCTTCTTCGGCCTGCAGGCCACCGCCGCGTACATCACCATGGGATGGATGCCGCAGATCTTCCGCGACGCGGGGGTCTCGGCCGGTACGGCGGGCGTGCTGCTCGCCGTGACCATGGCGATGGGCGTGCCGCTCGCGTTCGTCATCCCCCGGGTCGCCGGCGGCATGAAGAACCAGGGCCCGATCGTCGTCGTCCTCGGCGCCTGCGGCCTCATCGGATACGCCGGCCTCTACCTCGCACCGACCGGCGGCGCGTGGGCCTGGGCGCTGCTGCTCGGCATCTCGAACTGCGCCTTCCCGCTCGCGCTGACCATGATCGGCATGCGGTCCCGCAGTGGCGCCGGAGTGGTCAGGCTGTCCGCGTTCGCGCAGTCCACCGGCTATCTGATCTCGATCCCCGGCCCGCTGCTCATCGGCGTGCTCCACCAGCACAGCGGTGGCTGGGGGCTGCCGATCGCACTGATGGCGGGCCTCATGGTGCCGCAGATGGTGGTCGGGGTGCTGGCCGGGCGGGACCGGACGATCGAGGACGAATGCTGAGATGCGAGACTGAGCCCCATGTCTCCTGTGCTCGATCCGAATCCCCAGAACGGTCAGAAGAAGCTTCTCCTCGTGCTCGGGGCGATGCTGCTGGTCACCGTGATCATCGCGGTGATCGCCTCGATCGCATCCCCCTGAATCCGGCTGAATCCATCTGAACCTGCCTGAACCCCCTGAACCCCGTGGCCGACGACGGCCGGTGGTGGGGCTAGCACCACCGTCCCCTAGGGGGACAGGGTCAGGGTGAAGTGGGTGGGTCACCGGATGGGACCGGCACCCCCGAGTCCGTAGGTTCTGAGTATCGGAACCGATGACTCTCGGAGGCGGACATGCCGGCCCGTACGCACACCCGGTCCACCCACCCGGCCACGGGCAGCGTCGAGGTCCGGCTGCCGTGGTGGGCCGTCGCGCTGCCCGCGATCGCGTTCGCCGCGCTCCTGCTGATGATCGTGGGATCCGGCGACGCACACGCAGCGACGGCCGACCCCGCGCTCAGCCGGTTGCTTGAGCGAATCGTGGCCCTGATCACCGGCTGACGGCTTCCGCGCAGCCCGTGGAAGCCGTCAACACCCTGCGCCGGGCGGCACATTTCGTGCGAAGCTGAGGTGTATGAGCGTCGATACACCTCGCAGGATCGTCCTTCTCAGGCATGCCAAGGCGGAATGGTCGCAGGACTCCGATCATGAGCGGCCGCTCACGGAGCGCGGCCGCAAGGACGCCCCCGTCGCAGGCCGCAAACTCGTCGACTCCGGGATCGTCCTCGATCTCGCCCTCTGTTCGACCGCCGCCAGGACGCGCGAGACGTGGAAGCTGGCGGTGCACGAGATGCCGCACCGTCCGAGGACCGTGTACGAGGAGCGACTGTACGAGGCGTCTCCCGGCGAACTGATCGCCCTGATCAACGAGACCCCCGATGATGTGCACGACCTTCTTGTCATCGGCCACAACCCCGGGATGCACGCGGTCGCCGACGCCCTCTCGGAATCGGCCGACGGCGACGCCCTGGCCCGGATGAACCGCGGCGGTTTCCCGACCGCCGCCTTCGCCGTCGTGGAATTCTCCGGCTCCTGGAAGGGCGTGGAGCACGGCGTGGGCAAGCTGGTCGAGTACTGGACCCCCAACGACTGATCCCGCCGTCGTACGGTTCCGGCTGTCGTACGGGTTCCCGCCGTCGCACAGCTCCCGTCGTCGTACGAACAGGGCCCCGGTGCGGAAACCACCGGGGGCCAGCACGTTCGCGGGTATTCGGGGACGCGGATTAGCGGGTAAGCCTCAGTAGGCCAGGGCGGCGG
>NZ_JBHVFF010000468.1:0-4030 GCF_042801895.1 Streptomyces sp. NPDC057543
GGCCCGCCCTGCCGCGGCCCGGGGTCACAGCCAGCCGCGACGGCTGGCCTGGACGCCGAGCTGGAACCGGGTCTTGGCGCCGAGCATCTCCTGGAGGCGGGCGATGCGCCGGGCGACGGTGCGCTCGCTCACCCCGAGCTCACGGGCGATCGATTCATCGGTCAGCCCCGTGCTGAGGTAGCTCAGGAGCTGCCGCCCCTCGGGGGTCGCCTCGCTCTTGACAGCCTCACCGGCCGGCGGGAGCGGGACGGCGATCTGCCAGTACGACTCGAAGACGCCGATCAGCCCGTCCAGGAGCCCCGACGGCTGCACGACGACACTGTGGTGTCCCGTACGGTTCGGGGCGGCGACGGAGACCACGGCGAAACGGTCGTCGCAGACCAGCACGTTCAGCGCGACATCGGGGAAGACCCGGGCCTGTTCTCCCCGGGCGACGCACTCGTGCGCCACTTCCAGTGCCTTGGGGTCCTGCAGGATGTTGGCGCTGTACACCACCCGGTAGACGATCCCCCGGTCCAGCGCATCCAGCGTGCCAGGGCCGACCTCCGGCATCCGGTCGCCCCCGCCGACCGGCCCGATCGACAGCGCACGCACCTGGGACACGGCCCCGTTGTGCACCTGCGACTGGATCTCCCCGCGCCGCTCGGAGGTGTCGACGACCTCGACGTAGCTCGCTCCGGCGGTGTGGTCGAGCCAGTACTGCGACAGGGCCGTGGCGCTCTCGTAAGCGATCCGGGCCTGGCGCGCGCGCCGCTCGGCGACCGCCTCCAGCACCGCGCGGGGCGGCTGGGCGGTCAGCCTGCCGTCCGTACGGGACACCAGACCGATGTCGCTGAGTTCGGCGACGGCGTCCCTGAGGCTGTCGAGCGGCGACCCGACCAGCGCCGGCCGGTCGGTGAGCTCGGTCAGGGTCTGCGGACCCCGTTCCACGAGCGCGAGGTAGGCGGCCTCCGCTGTCGCGGAGAGACCGAGAGCCTGCAACGGGCGCAGCGTGCGCATGTCCCCCCAACCCGGCGGCATCGCACGGCACCACCCACCGACCCCATTTCTACGGTGGCTGTCATTCCGCCAAAGATCGTCAGCCTAACACCGGCGTGATCACGCGGACCGGGAGCGGACGGCGTGACGAGCGGCGCTGGTGAAAGCGTCGACGGATCTTGTGCCCGACGGCGCCGACTGGCTGGCCCAGCGGCCAGGAATCGAGGTGGTATGCCGGGACCGCGCGCCGTTCTTCGCCGAGGGCGCCACCACCAGTGCCCCGCAGGCCGTGCAGGTCGCGGACCGGTGGCACCTCTGGCACAACCTCAGCGAGGCCGCCGAGCGGAGCATCGCCCAGCACCGCCGATGCCTGCAAGTCCTGGTGTCCGAGACACCTGAAACGCCGCAGACGGAGCCCGACCCGGCGGAGGAGTCCTCCGGCTCACCGTGGCCGACCGGCCACCGGTTCGCCGACCGAACCCGGACCATGCCACGGTCCATGCCCTGGTGAAGGCGGGACACAGCCGTCGCGCGATCCAGCGGCAGCTCGGCATGACCAGCCGAACCGTCAAACGGTACGCGGACGCCGCCAAGCCGGAAGACCTCTTCACCGGTCAGTGGCAGACCCGGACCTCGATCCTCGACGAGTACAAGCCCTATCTGGACGACCGGTGGAACGAGGGCCGCACCAACGCCTGGAAACTATGGGAAGAGATCGTCCCACTCGGCTATCAGGGCAGCTACCAGCGCGTTCGCGCATACCTCCGCCAGAAGCGGACCTCGCCGCGGCCCGTGACAGCCCGTCCTCCCTCGCCCCGGGCCGTCGCCGGATGGGTTCTCCGCCGCCCGGAAAACCTCTCCGAGACCGAACCCCTCCACCTGAAGAACGTTCGGGCCAACTGCACCGAGATCGACGCACTCACCGGGCACGTCCGGTCCTTCGCGACCATGCTCACCGAGCGCCATGGCGAGCGCCTGCCGGACTGGCTCGCCGCCGTCAGACAGGACGACCTCCCCAGCCTCCACACCCTCGCCGCGGGCATCGACCGCGACCGCGAAGCGGTCATCGCCGGCCTCACCCTCCCCTGGAATTCGGGTGTCGTCGAAGGCCATGTCAACCGGATCAAGATGCTCAAGCGCCAAATGTTCGGCCGGGCCGGCTTCCAACTCCTCAGAAAAAAAGTCCTGTTGTCGTAACAGCTGGTGACGGTGTCACGACACTACCAGTGAACAAAGCCAGCCGACCAAGCTGCCGCCAACCGCATTTCACGCCCCGGCGACACCGTCGATGCGCTCCCGAATCAGGTCGGCATGGCCGTTGTGACGCGCGTACTCCTCAATCATGTGGACCATGATCCAGCGCAGCGAAACCCCTCCGTCACCTACGTGGCCAGCCTCCTGCTCAGACAGCCGACCGGAGTCGTCCAGCGAGGCGGCAGCGATGAGCTCACGCCCTCGAACGATCTCTGTCTGCCAGACCGCCATGGCCTCGTCGAGTTCCCGGCCATCCTCAAGTGCAAAGCCGTCGACGTTGCTCTCCCCGAAGACTGCGTGCACGTCCTGGCCGGCGAACACACGCTGGAACCAGTTGCGTTCCACCTCGGCCATGTGCTGGATGAGGCCCAGCAGTGTCATCGACGACGGCGCAGCCGACGCCAGCCGTAATTGATCGTCTTTGAGACCCGAGCACTTCAGGGCGAGAGTGGCACGGTGAAAGTCGAGCCATGATTCCAGCATGGCGCGCTCGCCAGCATGTGCGGGTGGGATAGGGCGTCCATCCGGTGTCGAAGTCATGCCAGGACCCTGGCACACGCCGCCATGAAATTCGCAGGCCTTCGCTGGCGACGAACACGCGCGACCCCTCTTGCCCAGGCAGCTCAGTGGCAACATCTTGCCGAGCAAAGCGAGGTAACTCCCAGAAGGGCACCGAAACGGCATTCACAGAAGGTGGCACAACCATACGTGCCACCTGGACTTCGAAGGCGAGGCGGATCACTGAGAGTGGTCGCGTCACAGAAGTTGTGCCAGAACCCGAGAACGGGAGGCATCCCGTCCCTGTCAGGCGTGGCTTGTAGGGCCCAGCCCCGTTGGTGAGGGTGAGGCCCTGGGCCGGTGAGTATCGATCGGCGAGTCTTGATCGCTTCTGAGCCTGCTGGCTAGGTTGGCTGGCATGACCGACCCCAGAGCCCTCGCTTGGCCACCTGCTCCGATCAAGACCGAGCGGCTCGTACTCCGCGAGTCCGAAGCCCGGGATCGTCCGGCGGTCATCGAGCTGAACGCCTCGCCAGAGGTGGGCACTTACCTCGGTGGCCCTCGACCGCGTGCCGAGCTCGAACGCACGGTGCCCGAGGTACCCGGGCAGCGCCCCGGCTTTTTCGTGATCGATCTTGACGGGGCGATGATCGGCACGATCATGCTCGATCCGCACGCAGAGCGTCCGGGGCACGTCCGTCCGGACGTCGGGAAGACCGAGCTCGGCTACCTGCTCCTGCCGCAGGCGTGGGGACACGGGTACGCCACCGAGGCGTGCGCAGCGGCACTCGACTGGTTCGCCGACGCGCTTCCCGGCGAGGCGGTGGTGCTGCGCACCCAGACCGCCAACGAGCGCTCGATGCGCCTCGCGGCAAAGCTGGGGTTCACCGAGGTGGAGCGGTACGAGGACTACGGCGCCGAGCAGTGGTTCGGTGTGTGGAGGTCGGTCACGCCGTCCGATTGAGCTCGTGCTCGACAACGCGGATCCGCAATTCGACAGCACCGCTGCAACGGAGCCCAGCGCTGTTGAAACTCGGACTCAGGCTCACTTTCCGTGGAGCGCTGACTGACCGTAATGTCGCCCCCCCAAGACCAGCAGTGAGAGGCTGACGTGAGCCAGTACTACGACTTGGGCGACCAAACCCTGTGGAACCCGTCCAACGGGGCGTCCCGGCTGTTCATGAGCCAGGTCACCGTCTATCAAACCGAAGTGGGTCTGCCATCCGGCATCGGCCCCATGGAAGCTGACGAGTGTCAGATCGACCCCATCGCATTCGCAGCGTTCGTCGACGCCCTGCTC
>NZ_JBHVFF010000469.1:0-4016 GCF_042801895.1 Streptomyces sp. NPDC057543
CGGCCAGGGCGATCTGGAGCCGACGGGCGCCAAGGTGACGGCCGCGGTGGCCGCCGTCACTTTCGTCGGGCTGGCGGTCTCCGCCTGGCGGGGCGTGCGCTCGGACCGGATGGTCGGGCAAGCCCTCGATCAGGGCCTCGGGACCGGCTGGCGGGAGCGTGTGCGCGGCACCGCGCTGCGCCGCCACCGGCCCTGGGCCCGCATCCTGCTGCTGCCGGGCATGATGCGGCGCCGTGACGTGGAGCGGATCCCCAACATCAGCTACGGGGACGCCGGGCGCCGGAATCTGCTCGACGTCTACCGCCGCCGCGGCGGCACGCCGCACAACGCGCCGGTACTGGTCTACTTCCACGGCGGCGGCTACACCAGCGGGGACAAGCGGCGCGAGGCGCGGCCCCTGCTGTACCGGCTCGCCAGCCAGGGCTGGGTGTGCATCAGCGCCAACTACCGGCTGCGGCCCCAGACCACGTTCCCCGGTCACCAGATCGACGCCAAGAAGGTCGTCGCCTGGGTCCGCGAGCACGGTGCCGAGTACGGCGCCGATCCGTCGAGGATCTTCGTGGCGGGCAGCTCGGCCGGCTCCAACATGGCGGCCCTGTGCGCGCTCACGCCGAACGACCCGGCGTTCCAGCCCGGATTCGAGTCGGCCGACACCTCGGTGACCGCCGCGATCTGCCTCTACGGCTACTACGGCCACTACTTCGGTGAGGCGCCCGACGAGGCGCCGCCCCCGCCCCAGCCCCAGGGCTATCTCCGCCCGGGTGCGCCGCCGTTCCTGGTCGCCCACGGCACCAAGGACGCGCTGGGCACCGTCGAGGGCGCCCGGCACTTCGTGGACCGGCTGCGCCAGGTCTCGCAGAGCACCGTGGTCTACGCCGAACTGCCGGGCGCGCAACACTCGTTCGATGTCTTCCACTCCCCGCGCTTCGAAGCGGTCGTGGACGGCGTCGAGGCCTTCGCCGCCTGGGTCCTGGCCACCCAGCAGCGCACTCCCGACACGGTCTAGGGGCCAGGGCTCCGGCAAAGTCGTTGATCACGCGGTGAGTAGGAGGTCGATGGGGCGGTCGGTTGCTCGGGCGTAGTGTCGTAGGGCGGCTGCGATGTTGTGGTGGCCGTGAAGTCGAAGGAGGGTGATCGCGGTGTTGCGGAGGCTCGCCATGACGCGGGGTGCGTTGCCGGTACGGACCTGGGAGCGGTCCTCGTCGAAGGTGACATCGCGGACCCAGTGCAGGCGGTTCTCGATCTCCCAGTGTGACTGCACCCATGTGGCCAGGGCCTCCGGAGGCGCGGTGCAGGTATCCGCGCTGGTAATCAGGTAGACGATCTCGACCGTCCGCCTGCCCTTCCTCGTGACGGTGCGCCTCAGCTGGGCGACCGGAGCGGCCCCGGTGAACTCGATCCAGGCGGGCACGTCGACGGGTTTGACCGTGCGGGTCACGCGGCGCCCGTGTCCGCGATCGGTCCTGGTGACGGCGGGTATCCGAGCCCAGGGCAGATCCTTGAGCCGCCTATACAACGACTTCTGATTGGCCTTCACCGCCATGATGTAGTCGGCGCCGGCCTCGATGACAAGCGTCGCGGTGTCGTGCTGGGTGTGCAGCGCGTCCATCGTGACCACCGCTCCGTGCAGATCGAGGAGACCCAGCAGGTCCCGGGCCGCAGGGATCTCGTTGCTCTTCTCGCTCACGGCGACCTGGCCGACTACCGCTCCCGAACCGTGCGCGAGCGCGGCAACCAGATGTGGGGCCGAAGCGTCACCGTCGCGTGCACCCCTCACCGTCTTGCCGTCGAGCGCGATCACCCGTCGGCCCGCCACGAGCGCGCACCTCGTCGCGGCCCAGGCCCCCAGGAGCACGTCGAGACGGTCCGCGTCCAGCCTCGCGAACAGGCGCCGCAGCGTCGACTCGTCCACCGAGCCCCGCTCCAGACCCAGCCGTGTCATGGCTGCTGCCCCCGCGTCCCGGGCCCACTCCCCGATCGCCGTGAAGCCCCGCGCACCAGCCAGCACCGCACACACCGCGACCGCGATCAGAGCACCCACCGGATGACGGACCCCGCGCCGACAGCGCGGATCAGGCAGCCAGCCGAGTACCTCGACGAGGAGCTCGTGATCCGGAACGAGCGTGCGAGCAGGCGCACAGATGAGAGACGATGACATAGCGCGGGTGCTGTTCCCTGGGCGGACGGACGGCGTAGGAACCTCCATCCAACCCGACCGGAACACGCCCGCGCACCCCATCCGCCCGCAAAACCCCACGTCACAGAGCTACCAAAGGACTTTACCGGGGCCCTGCCATCCCCCCAGGAATGATGAGCCGCTCGCTGATCAGCACAGCCACCGTACGTCTCAGCCGCGCTCCGTGTACGTCAGAAGCACTGAATCCACCCGCGCCATCACCGCGGCAGCGCGCCGCGCATCGTTCACCTTCGGCGCGCTGGACAGTGTCGGGAGCAGCCGATCCGGGCCCCGCACTTACACCGGACCCTCCCAGCCCTGGACCCGGGCCTCGAGACACCCGCCGGCCAGCGGAAACACGAGACACCACCAATCGCCAGAGGAGGGTTTTGTGGGGCAGTTGGTAGCTCTAGGGTCAATACCGGTGATTTAAATGGCGGGCCGGGTTCACTCGCGTACCTGTATGTGCGACGGCAACACCAGGCGGCCTTCGACTCGCCGCTGCTGGGCTGGAACTCGCACGCCGAGCCGTTCCGGCATGCGGCCGCAGTACGCGCCTGCCGACGGGGCCGTGCGGGGGCGCGTCGGGACGCCGGACATCCCGTCCATGCTCGCGCTTGAGGCGGCCCTGAAGGTGTGGTCGCGGCCGGATGTCTCCGTCGACGCCGTGCGCGCGAAGTCCGTCGCCCTGACGGATCTCTTCGTGGAGTGCGTGCGGGCGTACGTACCTGAAGGGCGGGTCGACGTCGTGACGCCGGGTGCCCATGCCGAGCGGGGCAGTGTGCGGACGCCGGTGAAGTGATGGGGCGTCTGATCGCGGAGGGTGTCGTCGGCGGCTTCAGTGCGCCTGACGTGCTGCGGTTCGGATTCACGCCGCTCTGCCTGGGGTTCGCGGAAGTGGAGCGGGCCGCGCGGGGTATTGGCGACGATCTCGGGCTAAGGTGGTGTGGACTTGGTGATTCTTTACCTGGTAGATGCAACCAGTACGGTTTCGTAGATCATCCTGTCTTCTCAGTTGGCTATTAGTTTTTGACGGAGAAGAAGGAAGTTCATGCGTACTCGTGCTCGTACCCGCACAGCAGCCGTCGGCGCGCTCGCCGCACTTTCCGCGCTCGCGCTCACCGGCTGCAACAGCGGCGACGAGGCCGACGCCGCTGCCGGCTCGTCCGCCCCCGCGTCGGACTCGGCCTCGGCGTCGGACTCGACCGCGGCTTCGCCCAAGGCGTCGTCCGGGAGCAACTCGAGCACGAGCGGCGGCGGCAGCTCGTCCAAGGGCGGGGGCGGCGGCGCCACTGCGGCCTGCACCCTCCAGACGGTCTCGATCAAGTTCCTCATGAGCGATCACCAGGCCACCGAGCAGCAGGCGGCCAACGGCACCCTCAAGCTCACCAACACCTCCGGTGCCACCTGTACGGTCGTCGGTCCCACGACCGTGACCGCGACCGACGACGAGAACAAGGCTGGCCCGATCTCCGCGGACAACTCCGAGGAGGGCTCGGACGCGGTCGACATCCCGGCGGGCGGCTCGGCGACGGCGGACATCGGCTACAACAATCTGAACACCGAGGGCACCGCCCGCGACACCTGCCCGATGGGCGCGTCCACCGTCAAGGTCGGGCTGCCGAAGCAACCGGACACCACGGTGAACGTGCTGAAGGCGGACGGCTCGCCGGGCGGCTACTTCAGCGTCTGCGGCGACAGCTTCAAGGTCGGCGCCTTCACGGTCGGCTAAGACCGTGTCCTACATGGTCAGTTTGAGGAGCCGTTTGTAGCAGCAGAGGGCGGCGGCAAGTCCGAGAAAGGCCAGGTAGTTTCCTGGTTTGCGCTCGTAGCGGTGGTT
>NZ_JBHVFF010000470.1:0-3986 GCF_042801895.1 Streptomyces sp. NPDC057543
GCGCACCCTGCCCTTCACATGCCTGCGCAGGATGGCATTCTCGTGCCGCAGCACCAGCAGTTCGGCATCCTTGGCGGTGTCTCGACGCAGTAGGACCGCGGGGACGGACAACAGCGCGCGGGCGGTGCGGTAGAGCAGGGACACGATCATCAGGGCAGCATTACAAGTCCCCACAGACGACCCTGGAGGCGGGTGCTGGCCAGCAGCGATGATTTTACGAGCCCCACAGGAGTTGGAGGAGCCGGGGCCGCCGTGGAGCTCCAGCAGCACCGGGTTGTTCCGGTCCTCGCCGCGGATCGAGATCCACTGGTCGATCCCACCGATGCGGACGAAGTCCTGCTCGTTGATGCCGTTCGGGGTGGTGATGCGCATCAGCCGGGCGTTACGGACCTGCTTGAGCCGGCGGTAGCCCAGCGTTCCGGTCACGGGCGCGACGAGGGCGGCGACGGACGCCATGAGAACAATGCCGATCACAGTCACTCCCCAAAACTGTATATCTGATACACAATTGAGTGTATGTTATACACGGTTCTGAGTGACCGTCAATCCAAGGAGCCCAGGCGTGGCAGGGAGCAGAGAGAAGAAGCGCGACCCGAAGGCGAGCCTGGCGCTGCTGTGGGGCGAGCAGGAGCAACCCCGTCGCGGTCCGAAGCCCTCGCTGACCGCCGAGCGCATCGTCGGCGCCGCCATCGAGGTCGCCGACGCCGAGGGCCTGGACGCGGTGTCCATGCAGCGCATCGCGACTGAGCTCGACGTCACCACCATGGCGCTGTACCGCTACATCCCCAGCAAGTCCGACCTTGTCGACCTGATGGTCGACGCCGCCCTCGGCGCGCCGCCGGCGCTGAGCGGCATTCCGGGCGGCTGGCGCCCCCAGCTGACCGAATGGGCCCGGCAGTGCTTGGCTCTGTTTCGACGCCACCCGTGGAGCCTGACCGCCACGGCGATGCGTCGGCAGCTCATGGGCCCCAACCAACTGGCCTGGCTCGACGCCGCGCTGGGCGTACTGTCACCCACCGGGCTGTCCGCCGCGCAGCAGCACGACACGTTCCTGCTGGTCATCGGGCACATCCGGAACCTTGCCCAGCAGCTCGTCGACCACGACGAGGAGGGTGACCGGGAGTGGAACCGGCTGTCCGCCGAGCTGCTGGAACGCCACGCGCAGCGCTTCCCCGCACTGACCGCCGCCATCGCCGCCGGCGGCTTCGCGCCGCGCGCTGGCGATCCGCTTGAGTTCGGCCTCGAGCGGATCCTGGACGGGGTCGCCGTGTTGATCGACCGCAACTGAACCCCGGCACCTGGTGCGCGATGTGCTGGCGCATCGTCAGGCTGGTCGACTTCCAGCTCAGGCTTGGCGAGCGTTGGGCCGTGCTCTACTTCTGCCGTGGCGTCCTGCGCCGCTACACCTCAGAGCCCTCCCGCTACCAGGTCGGCGGTAACCGCCTCACCTACCGACCACCACCCCACCACCCCCAGGCTTCAGCCGAGCCGGTAGTCGATCCACCGCCTGCCCGCCTCCGCCGCCCGGCCCCGGTACGCACCCAGTGCGCCTCCGGGGACGCGGACGACGACGGCCCGCGGATGTTGGGGATCCAGCTTGGTTTGGGTGTCAGGTCGAGGACTACCAGCAGAGCGTGGCTGAAGGCCGGCCAGCAAGTCACCACGACCTGCCCGTCCGTGCACCTGGCGTGCGATCAGCTTGGTCTTGGTGCTGACGCCCTCGGTTGGGCCGTTGCTGCATGGGAGTGTGAGCGCGGCGATCACAGCGTCGAGGTCTCGCTCCAGGCCCCGGGTGAAGGCGTGCAGATGGGGCAGATCAACTGCACGGTCCTGGGTGATCCAGAGCTCGAGCGCGTCGGCATTTCCTGGGTGAGGCTTCAGAAGCGGGGCGAAGGTCCGGAGGCCGGCTCGGAGCCGGTAGCACCCCGGCAGGCCCGCCCCTTGGCGCATCGCGGTCAGGCGTCGGCGATGCGCAGTTCACACCCTGCCGCGCCGTCCGACGCGAAGAGCAGAAGACGTTCCCCTTCCTCCGCGAGTTCGGCACGCCGGCGCTTGCTCACCGGGTGGAAGAGCTGGACGTTGAGAGTCGTCGCCCCGCGCGCACGGTCGGTCCGCCACGCCCCGGCGACGAACCCATCGACCAGAATCGTCCCGGGAATCACGGCATTCTTCGTCGCGATGGCCTTGCGGTGCTCGTCGCTGATGATGCGGGTGCGGTCCGTGTGGGAGAGGATCGCGTTGTCATACGGGGCCAGGTAGCGCACCGGCGCGGGCGTGTCGGGGTCCGGACGCGGTGCGCCGGGCAGATCCCACAGCTCTCGGCCGTCCTCGTCACGGAAGGAGACCATCTGCGGGCGTAGGCGCTCGGTCACTGCGCGCAGCCGGGTGAGCCCCGACCACACCTGGATGTCCTTGACGGTGGCAGGGCCGAAAGCCGCCAGATAGCGTAGGACCAGGGCATCGACGTCGGGCTCCGGGTCCAGCGGGGCGCCGAGCCAGTCCTCCGCCGTGGCGTACGTCGTCTGTCCGCTCTGACCCCACACTCCGCGGGGCGGGATCTGGATGACCGGCAGCAGACTGCGTACGACGTTGCCGAGCGTGGAGGCGGGGTGGTCGGGCCAGGTCGTCCGCAAGGAGGCGCTCAGGTCGCCTACGGTCAGAGGAGACTGTTCCAGGAGCTCCCGGCCGGCCGCCGCGACCTTGGCCGGATCCAGCCCGTTCAGGTCCTTGCCGAAGGTGGTGATCAGGCTTCGTTCCATGAAGGGCTGCAGACAGGGCCGAAGCCTGCGGCAGTCGGTGGAGGTGACCAGATGGACGGTGCCCCGCATCAGGGCGATGCGCACGGCCCGCCGTTCGGTGAGCAGGCCAACCAGTTCCGCGGGGCGGAAGTCCTCCAGCCGGGTCCACAGGCCGTAGTACGGCGGAATGGGTGCCTGTGCCTGCAGACCCACGAGGTGCTCGAGCGCCTCCTCCGCCGGCATCGTTCGTCGTGCCAGCAGCAACTGGCGTGCCAGGAAGGCACGGTTGAGAGCCCGCCGCTCGATTACGTCGGCGGGCTGGGGCGAAGTGGTGGCCATCTGACCTCTCAGTTCAGGAGGGCGAAGAACGTGCGCAGTTTGTCGGCGAGGACGGACGGTCTCTTAGCTATGTACGTGGGTAACGGGGGCAGTAAGCGGGACACACCCGACCTCGTGGACCTCACGCCGGCCGAGATTCGACGTCTGCTGGCAGTTGGACCCCGCCGCCGTGCTCCGGACCGCGACCACGCGATGAGGTGGTCCCACTGGCGTCGCCGCCACCGAGCACGCGCCCGCCGCTGCCACTACAAGCAGCGCGGCCACACGTTCGTGGGGCGACCCGGCAAAAACCGCCCCACCCCTATTCCAGCCCGCTACACTCCCCACACCCAAGCCGTTGACCAGCGCGAATGAAGAAGTCCGGCTGGAGTACTAGGCCGTGTGGAAGCGCGCGCAGGGTCCGGCACGAACAGGCTCAACCGGCGAGTGGTCGGCTGCGTCAGTCGTCCGCAGAGCGTGTCGATCCGGGTCATCGCCCAGTCGATCCGCCCCTCCGCGGCATGCAGATGGCGGAGGTGCGCCCGCCACTCCGACTCGTCCTGCTCTCGAGGAGGACTTCCCAGCGGCCCGCGTCCGAGGAGGTGCGGGCGGCAGGCTGGCGTCCGTGTCCTGTTGCTGGTGTTTCCTCTTCCGCTGTCCTGGCACCGGCTCAGCATCGCGGGCTCGCGTCACAGCAGCAAGGCCATTTCCCCATCCTGAAACCTGCGCTCGCCGATCGGTGCGGTGTCCTCGTCCGTATGCCTGTTGGAGAGGACACGACGTTCTCGTGGTTCCCGCTGCCCGCGGGTACTCAGTTGCTCGCGATGCCGAGCGCCGTACGGATCTCGCTTGTCAGCCGCGCGTCCAGGCCGGGCGTGGTCATCCGGTTCTTGACCAGAGCGAAGGAGAACCGATGCGCCGGGTCGGCGA
>NZ_JBHVFF010000471.1:0-3972 GCF_042801895.1 Streptomyces sp. NPDC057543
CCTGCTCCTTCAGGGCACGCTGTGCTCCGTCGAGCAGGCCGTCCATCTGCGTCCGGACCACTTCCGGGCGGGGGCGCCGCCGTATTGTCTAGTCACCACCGGTCGCCGCTTCGGCGTCGACCGGATCGGCAGCGCCGGTCTCTCCGAAGGAGCCCCTCATGACCCCGCCCGTCGTCCACTCGCTGCGCGAACAGATCCGCGAGCACATCGTGGACGGGATCGTCAGCGGGCGCTGGAAGCCGGGCGAGCGGATCGTGGAGCGGCGGATCGCCACCGAGCTGGAGGTCAGCCAGACGCCCGTACGCGAGGCGCTGCGGGAGCTGGAGACGCTCCGGCTGATCGAGTCGGCGCCCAACAAGGGCGTACGCGTACGGAACCTGACCGCGGCCGACCTGGAGGAGTCCTATCCGGTACGGGCCGGCCTGGAGCAGATCGCCGCGGAACTGGCGGCTCCGGCGCTCGGCGAGGACTGCTCGCGGCTGTCGCCGCATGTGGCGGCGCTCTACGAGGCCGACCGGCTGGCCGACGGCGAGGCGCAGGTGCGGCACACGGTGGCGTTCCACCGGGAGATGGTGCGGGCGGCCGGGAACGCCGTACTGCTGCACACCTGGGAGGGGCTGGGCATCGAGGTGTTCACCGCCCTGTCGATCCGGTGGCTGGGCACGGTGCAGAAGTCGTACGCGGAGGAGCACGAGGCGCTCATCGAGGCCTTCCTGCGGAAGGACCCGGACATCGGGGTACTGGTCAAGGCCCACGTCCTCGGCTGCGCGCCCCGCGCCTGAGGCCGCCCTCGGCTGGGCGCCCCGCGCCGGAGGCCGTACGCGTCACACGCCCGAGCGACGTACGCGTCACACGCCCGAGCGACGTAGGCGTCAGGCGCCCGGGAGTCGTACGCATCGCCGTCCGAGAGGCGTTGAGCATTTCCGCCGCGGATGCGTACGCGACTCCGTCCGAAGCGGCGTACACATCTGCAGCAAAGAGCGCTCATCCGTGCAAGCTGGCGCCCCTTTTGTACGCTAAATCCCGTCACCCCGTGCCCGGTTTCACGGCACCGAATGCCACTTTCTTCATATCGAGAAGTTTTGCCGTTCACCCTTTGATCGATCATCGATCGGCGACTTACAGTTCATTCCGCGGGCCCACCGGCCCCATCGCCCTGTCCTGCCAGTCAGGGCCTTTCTCCACCCCCCTCCACTCCGGAAGGCGGCGATCATGACCGACCCCGTAGGAAAGCTTCCGAGCGAGCTCGACCAGCTCCCGGACCGTGACCCCGAGGAGACCGCCGAATGGGCGGCCTCCCTGGATGCCGTCACCAAGGCCGCGGGCCCGCACCGCGCCGCGTACCTGATGCGCCGCTCGCTCCAGCATGCCGAGGGTGCCGGTCTCGCGCTGCCCAAGCTGCTGGAGACCGATTACGTCAACTCCATCCCGACCGCCGCCGAGCCCGCGTTCGACGGCGACCTGGAGATGGAGTCCCGGATCACCGCCTGGAACCGCTGGAACGCGGCGGCGATGGTCACCCGTGGCTCCCGGTTCGGCGTCGGCGGCCACATCGCCACCTTCGCCTCGGCGGCCTGGCTGTACGAGACCGGCTTCAACCACTTCTTCCGCGGCAAGGAGGGGGACGGCTCCGGCGACCAGCTCTACATCCAGGGCCACGCCTCCCCCGGCATCTACGCCCGCGCGTTCCTCGACGGCCGGCTCAGCGAGCAGCAGCTCGACAACTTCCGCCAGGAGGCGGGCGGCGACGGCCTGCCGTCCTACCCGCACCCGCGGCGGCTGCCCTGGCTGTGGGAGTTCCCCACCGTGTCGATGGGCCTCGGCCCGCTCTCGGCGATCTACCAGGCGCGCTTCAACCGCTACCTGGCCAACCGCAACATCAAGGACACGTCGAACTCGCACGTCTGGGCCTTCCTCGGCGACGGCGAGATGGACGAGCCCGAGTCGACCGCGGCCCTCGCTCTCGCGGCGCGTGAGCGGCTCGACAACCTGACCTTCGTCATCAACTGCAACCTGCAGCGCCTCGACGGCCCGGTCCGCGCCAACTTCCGCGTGGTCCAGGAGCTGGAGGGCGCGTTCCGCGGCGCCGGCTGGAACGTCATCAAGACGCTCTGGGGCAGCGCCTGGGACGAGCTGTTCCAGCTGGACACCACCGGTGCGCTGGTCCGTCGGCTCCGGGAGGTCCCGGACGCGCAGTTCCAGACGTACGCCACCCGCGATGTCGCGTACATCCGCGAGCACTTCTTCGGCGCCGAGCCCGCGCTCGCCGAGCTGGCGAAGCTGCTCACCGACGCGAAGATCGCCGAGTGCTTCTACAGCTCGCGCGGCGGCCACGAGGCCCGCAAGGTGTACGCGGCGTACAAGGCCGCCGTCGAGCACAAGGGCGCGCCGACCGTGATCCTCGCGCAGACGGTGAAGGGCTACACGCTCGGCAAGGGCTTCGAGTCCAAGAACGCCAACCACCAGATGAAGAAGCTGACGATCGACGAGTTCAAGGGCATGCGCGAGCTGCTCGGACTCCCGATCCCGGACAGCGCCTTCGCCGACGGCCTGGTGCCGTACGGCCACCCGGGCGCCGACTCCCCCGAGGTCCGCTACCTCCAGGAGCGCCGCGCCGCCCTCGGCGGTCCCGCACCGGCCCGCCGGGTGCACGCGGTGGCGCTGCCCGAGCCCGAGGAGCGCGCGTTCAAGGCCCTGTACAAGGGGTCCGGCAAGCAGGAGATGGCCACCACCATGGCGTTCGTACGCCTGGTCAAGGACCTGATGCGGGACAAGGAGACCGGTAGGCGCTGGGTGCCGATCGTGCCGGACGAGGCGCGTACGTTCGGCATGGAGTCCCTGTTCCCGTCGGCGGGTATCTACTCGCCGCTGGGCCAGACGTACGAGCCGGTCGACCGCGACCAGCTGATGTACTACAAGGAAGCCAAGGACGGCCAGATCCTCAACGAGGGCATCACCGAGGCCGGCGCCATGGCCGACTTCATCGCCGCGTCCACGTCGTACGCGACGCACGGCGAGACGATGATCCCCTTCTACATCTTCTACTCGATGTTCGGCTGGCAGCGGACCGGCGACCAGATGTGGCAGCTCGCCGACCAGCTCGGCAAGGGCTTCATCGTCGGCGCCACGGCGGGCCGTACGACGCTGACCGGAGAGGGCCTCCAGCACGCGGACGGACAGTCGCACCTGATCGCGGCCACGAACCCGGCGTCACTCAACTACGACCCGGCCTTCGCGTACGAGATCGCGGTGATCGTCAAGGACGGCCTGCGCAGGATGTACGGCCCCGAGGCCGAGAACGTCTTCTACTACCTGACGGTCTACAACGAGCCGAAGCCGCAGCCCGCGATGCCGGAAGGCGTCGAGGACGGCATCGTCAAGGGCCTCTACCGCTTCAAGGAGGGCACGCCCGCGACGGCGGACGCGCCGCGCATCCAGCTGCTGGCCTCCGGCACGGCGATCCACTGGGCCTTGGAGGCGCAGGAGTTGCTGGCCGCGGACTGGGGTGTGACGGCCGACGTCTGGTCCGCCACCTCGTGGGGCGAGCTGCGCCGCGAGGCGCTGGAGTGCGACGAGGCGCTGCTCCGCGGTGAGCAGCGGGTGCCGTACGTGACCCAGGCACTGGAGGGCGCACCGGGCCCTGTCCTCGCGGTCAGCGACTGGATGCGGCAGGTCCCGGACCAGATCAGCCAGTGGGTGGAGCAGGACTGGACCTCGCTCGGCACGGACGGCTTCGGCCTCTCCGACACCCGCGACGCGGCCCGCCGCCACTTCGGCGTCGACCCGCAGTCGATCACGGTCGCCGCCCTGGCCCAGCTGGCCCGCCGCGGCGAGGTGTCCGCGTCCGCGGTCAAGGACGCCCGGGAGCGGTACGGGCTGTGACCTGAGGAGGCGGCCGGGCACGCCCGGCCGCCGGTGCGCGGGCCGGGCCGGGGATCGCTCCCGGGCCCGCGATCGAGGGCAGCACGCATC
>NZ_JBHVFF010000472.1:0-3945 GCF_042801895.1 Streptomyces sp. NPDC057543
CGACGAAACGACGATCTATCACTCCCACACCGACGCCACCCCTACCCCTGACCAGCGAAAACGCCATCATCAGACTCGGAAAGACAACAGCCTCTCAGGCGCAACCCCTGTCGCAACGTCGGTACCCCTGGTCCACCGAGGACCCCCGGCGGCCCGTCACGCGGCCTGGACTGCTTCTCGGGAGCGGGCCAGCTGCCGCAGCTCGGAGCGCGCCACTGGCGCCGAGGGGACGGTCTCCCAGTAGGGGTGCCACCACAGCCGTACGGACAGGCGCAGCAGGCGGCGGCGCAGGGCGGCGGTGTCACGGGGGCGCGGCAAGCGCGTCGTAGGTGGTGTCCCAGGCGCGCTGCACGGGTCTGAGCCAGCGATCACCGATCGGCGCAGCGGCCTGGCGCGGCAATCGGATCCATCATCCCCGGCGCCGGAACAGCCGTCGGTGGAGTCGTCGGAGGCGTGGTCGGCGGTATCGCCGGGAGCTATGTCTGCAGCAAGGCGGGTGATTTCTTCAACAGTCTCTGGTGACTCATCCCCGATATCCTGGCCCCTGCGGTGCACTGTGACCGCCGGGGCCAGGTCCTTTGTCCGGTCACAATGATTCGGGCCTTTTCCCGGGACCTGCGGGGCAGAAAAGAGTGATGAGCGAGTACGACACGTCCGGCGGCTGGTTCGACGCCGATCCGGAGCTGGAGCCCACCGAGGACGGCCTGCGGTTTCTCGCCGCGCTGCGGGAGCGGGCGGAGTCCGGCGGATGGGGCTGCGAGTCCGACGACACCTATGCGACGTTCGCGGTCTTCGAGAACCGTACGGAACTTCTGGTCACCCTGGGTCTGTCCGATCCCACGACCGAGCCCGAGCAGCATGTGCTGACAGTGGGTGCGTTCTTCACCGGTTCGCGTCTCGTCGGCGGGGAATCCCGCGATCAGCTGTACACCCTTGAGCGGACCCTGGAAACGCTGATCGAGGAGGACGGGTCGCCGGAATTCCTCGCCGAGCGGGCAGCGGAGTGGTTCGCGCGGTTGACCGAACTGCCCGTCCTGAGGAACGAGTTCGCCGTCGACGGCCGGGTGGTGAACCGGCAGTGGGTGCTGGCCGGCTCCGGCCGGGAGCTGGCGGCGCAGTTCCGGGTGGAGCCGGGCGACCCGCTCGCGCGCACGGTCCAGGTGCGGGGCGCGGCCGGCTCCGGGGAGTGAGGGCGGTGTGACCTCGGCCAGCTCCGCGGGCTGATGTGATTGGGGTGGGGGGCAGCGGGTGGTCGTCAGCGGAATCATGGTGTGGATGTCCTGGTAGTGGGTGTAGGGCGGGGCTGTGGTTGTTGTCATGGGGTGACCAAGCGGCTGTTGTGGTGTGGCTAGTGTGATGCGCCGCAAATCACGGGGGTAACTATTCCTTTGATGGCTGGCTGGGTGGGTTAATTTTGGTGAGATAGTCGGCGAGGGATTTGAGGATCTCGTCGGCGGCCTTGGTCCAGGTCAAGGGCCTCGGGTTCTCGTTCCATCCGTCGATCCAGGCCTTGATGTCTTGCTCCAGGGCCTTCACGGAGGTGTGCACCCCGCGGCGGATGAGCTTGTCCGTCAGCAGGCCGAACCACCGCTCGACCTGGTTCATCCACGAGGAGCCGGTGGGGGTGAAGTGGACGTGGAAGCGTGGGTGCTTTCCGAGCCACGTCTTGATCTCGGCGGTGTTGTGGGTGGCGTAATTGTCACAGACCAGGTGGACGTCGAGGCCAACGGGCACGGCCTTGTCGATCGTGACCAGGAACTTCTTGAACTCGATCCGGCGGGCGGCCAGCGCCTGGCTCAAGGCGCAGATGACTGACAATGCCGGGATGACCCGACCCAGAATCCGTGTCGCCGCATACGTAGTCCGGAACCGCACCGTCCCCGAAGTTCTGGTGTTCGACCACATCGGTATGCCTGAGGCCGGCACCCAAGTCCCCGCGGGAGGAGTCAAACCAGGCGAACAACTGGAAGAAGCGGTCCTTCGAGAGGTCGCCGAGGAGACCGGTCTGCTGACAGCTACGGTCGTCCGACAGATCGCCACAGAGAACAAGCCCCATCCCGACACCGGTCAGCCACGACGAACCAGCTTCTTCTTCCTCCAGGCATCAGCAGAAACCCCCGATGCGTGGAACCACCACTCAACGGCGACGGAGACGACGCTGGCCTCACCTTCACCTGCCGATTCCTCCCCCTTCCCCTAAAGCAACCACCGGCCGACGATCAAGATGCATGGCTGGGCCACATCGATCCGCGCTGGACCACCGTGACCGGCGACAGTCAGTAATCAGAAACCGGCCCCATCCGCTGAATACGCGACACCTCAACATGCGGGCCTACCAGTCCCGAGGCCGTGAAGGGCCGCACCCGCGGGCCGGTGTTCGTCACCCACCGCCGCCCCAGCCCCGGCAAGGTGCTCACCGCCCGGGACGTCTGCCCGGACACCGGCCTGGCCCGGCTCTCGTACGGCCAGGCCCATGCCCTGCTGGACCAGCACACCGCGCTGGCCGGGCCGGGCACCGGCTGGGACCTGCACGAGTACCGGCACTCCGGCCTCTCCCACCTCGGCGAGCGGGGCGCCTCCGAGCTGATGCTGATGGCCAAGTCCCGCCACAGGAAGGCAGAGAACGTCCGCCGCTACTTCAAGCCCTCCCCCGAGGCCATCGCCGAGGTCACCAGCCTCCTCGCCCCCGCCGACAGCAGGCGCTGAGGGATAGGCCGACCTGGAGTCCTCCTTGCGGGCGACCATGTGCGTCCCCGCGTTGGCTGCGGACCCACGGCGGGTAGTTGACGCCGGTCCGCAACGACAGGACTAACCTCGCCGTTTCGGTTGGGCTGAGGCGGCTGCGTTGATCATCAACTGTTGGGTGGTCGAGGCGATTCTGTTGCCTGGGCATGGTGGAGTCCCGGCGCAATGGTCGGGTTCTCCGGGTCCTTCGGATCGTGGGTGGGCGGGGGCCGCAGGTCAGTCAACCGGTCGGGGCAGTGCGGCAAGGCGGTGGAAAGCCGTGGCCAGTTCGTGTCTCCAGGGCCAGGTCGCCGAGATCCGCAGGCGGAGGCGGCGTCCACCGCGGGTGAGGCGGGCGGCAACGTGTAGCAGCCGGTAGCGAAGTTTCTTGGGTTCGGCGGCGGCGAGTTCGCCGTCCAGCAGGAGGACGCGGGCCCAGGCGAGGAGATCGATCGCCGTGAGGCTGAGTTCGAGCCAGGTGGCGTTGACGTCGAAGTGGCGGGAGGGGAAGCGGCCGAAGCCAGTGTTCTTGCCGCACCGGATGTGGTCCTCGACGGTGGCGGACCTCAAGGAACTGTGCGGAACCGCCACCGGAGTAAGGGGTATCGGTAAGGAATACCTGGTGCCGCAGGCCCTCGTCGTGGTCGAACAGGGACAGTTGGGCGCCGGGGTGCGGTCGTTCGCGCCGCACGGTGATGCGGGTGCCGACCGGGTATCCAGCGAGGTCGACCATGCCGGTCAGTTCGGCGACCTCGGCGCCGTCTCGCAGTGTCCCGTTCTGGTCCAGGGCGGGATGCCAGAGAGCTTCGGGCAGTGAGCGGATTGCACGACGGACTGGCTCGGTGACCGCGTATCCGACCGAGAACCGCAGGTTCAACCCGTGCTCGCGCAAGGTTCGGATGTGGGTGAGGAAGGCTTTCGCGGATCCGGCGCTGTCGGCGCGGACCAGGATCTGGGTGCCGTGCCGGTGAGCGTCGGGGATCTGTGCGAGGGCGTCGTCCAGCACCGCGATGTGATCGGTGGCGGTGTTGGCGCCGGAGTTGCCGGGCCGCAGTCGGCCGGACATGGCCTCGCCGGTGTTCGCGAGGAAACACAGCAGCGGATGAAAGCCGAAGCCGCCTTTGTAAGACCGTGTCCTATGTGGTGAGTCGGAGGAGTCGTTTGTAGCAGCAGAGGGCGGCGGCGAGGCCGAGGAAGGCAAGGTAGTTGCGGGGGTTGCGT
>NZ_JBHVFF010000473.1:0-3928 GCF_042801895.1 Streptomyces sp. NPDC057543
TGCAACGTCGCACCGATGTCCGACGTACGCGTCGTCGTCATCGACTGCACCGACACCGGCGCATCCCCGCCCACCGCAACCGACCCGACCTGGATGCGCCGCGAGTGGCGGCGCATCGCGAGCGGCCGGGCCGGCAGCTCGGGGAGACCCAGTTCGACCGGCTCTCCAGCGGTCATGACGTCACCGGGTCCCGGAGACGGTCTCGCGCGCGGCGCGCAGGGATTCCTTCAGCGATCCCATGGTGGCGAGGACGGCGGTGGGCTCGTAGCCGCAGTGCGCCATGCAGTTGGCGCAGCGTGGGTCCTTGCCGCGGCCGTATTTGTCCCAGTCGGTCTCCTCGATGAGTTCCCGGTACGTGGGGACGTACCCGTCGCTCATCAGGTAGCAGGGCCGCTGCCAGCCGAAGAGCGAGTAGTTCGGGATCGCCCACGCGGTGCAGGGGAAGTCCGCCTTGCCCTCCAGGAAGTCCAGGAAGAGCGGCGAGTGGTTCAGCCGCCAGCGGGACCGGTTGCCGCCCGCGAACGACTTCTTGAAGAGTTCCCGGGTTTGCTCGACACCGAGGAAATGCTCCTGATCGGGCGCCTTCTCGTACGCGTAGGCGGGCGAGATCATCATCTCGTCGACCTTCAGGTCGTCGTTGAGATAGTTGAGGACCTCGATGACGGTCTGCGGAGTATCGGTGTTGAAGAAGGTGGAGTTCGTGGTGACCCGGAAGCCGCGTCGCTTGGCCTCCTTGATCGCCGCCACCGCCTCGTCGAACACGCCCTCCTTGGCAACGGATTCGTCGTGCCGCTCCCGCAGCCCGTCGATGTGCACGGCGAAGGCGAAGTACGGCGAGGGCGTGAATTTCTCGATCTTCTTCCGCAGCAGCATCGCGTTGGTGCAGAGGAATACGTACTTCTTCTTCGCCACCAACTGCCGCACGATTTCGTCGATCTGCGGGTGCATCAGGGGTTCGCCGCCCGCGATGGATACCATCGGGGCGCCCGATTCCAGTACCGCGCCGACAGCCTGGGCAACCGGCATGCGCTGCTTCAGAACCCCGGCCGGATGCTGAATCTTCCCGCAGCCCTCACACGCCAGATTGCAGGCGAACAAAGGCTCCAGCTCGACAATGAGCGGAAACTTGTCCCGCTTGCGGAGCTTCTGTTCAATGAGATACGTCGCAATCTTGATGGTCTGACGGAGCGGCATGGCCATCTAGCTCACCTCCTGGGGAGCAGCAGAGATCGGTGCCATTCATAGAAAGCCGGAAGGACGGCACGGAGAACACGGAAAGCTGATATTCCACCGCGTATCGTCCCGATGCGGACGAGCTCGTGCTCCGGAGCGTCCACGACCACCCGTACGGCCGCAACCGGGCGCGGCCCGGACCGCAGGGCGGCGCGAAGGGTGGCGGCGGACTCCATGTCCACCGCGATCGCTCCGGTGGCCCGCAGCTCGGCCCGCTCATGTCCGCGTACGACATGGGCGGAGCCGGTCAGCGGACCGGTGTGGACGGTTCGGCCGGGCACCGTCCGGGCAAGGGCCTCGGCGAGCAGGTCCGTGCCGGTACAGGTCGTCGGGTCCCCGGCTCCCCGGGTCTCGTCGGCGACCACCAGGTCCCCGGGGTGCATACCGGGTGACAGCCCGGCGCAGAAACCCGAGGCGAGGACGGCCGTGCCGGGTGCCCGGTCCTGACCGAGCGCCTGCGATACGGCCGCCTCGGCGGCCTTGGGGCCCATGCCCGTACGCAGTACGGTCACCGGGCCCGGAGCCGCGCCGGCCGCGCCTTTGCCGCTGCGCAGGGCGAATTGCTCGATGCCGAGCGCACAGGCGATCAGCAGCGGCGCTGCGGGGCCGGCCGGCCCCGGACCATCGCCCATCAGGCCCCCTTACGGGTGGCCGTGCGGTCGGCGAAGGGTTCGCCGTGCACGTACCGCCCGAGTGCGGTGAGCGGGAAGACCTGCCGGTAGAGGTGGTAGTTGATGGAGAAGTCCCAGGGGAAGCCGGTGCCGGTGAAGTACGGCTCGTCCCAGGAGCCGTCGGCCTGCTGGGTCTCGGTGAGCCAGCGCACTCCCCGTTGCACGGCCACGCTGTCCCGCCGCCCCGCGGCGAGCAGCGCGAGCAGTGCCCACGCGGTCTGGGAGGCGGTCGAGGCGCCGTGCCCGATCCACTTGTCCTCGTGGTACGAGCGAAGGTCCTCGCCCCAGCCGCCGTCGTCGTTCTGTACGGACTCCAGCCAGCCGACCGCCCGGAGGATCGCCGGATGCGTGCCGGGCAGCCCGGCGGCCACCAGTGCGGGCACCACCGACCCGGTCCCGTATACGTAGTTGACGCCCCAACGGCCGAACCAGCCGCCGTTCGGGTCCTGTTCGGCCAGCAGCCACTCGATGCCGCGTCGGGTTGCGGGGTGCGCGGACCGTCCCTCGACGGCGAGCATCTCCACCACGTGCCCGGTGACGTCCGCGGACGGCGGGTCGATGACCTCACCGAAGTCGGAGAAGGGCAGCCGGTTGGGGAACGGACTGGTGTTGTCCGCGTCGAAGGCGCCCCAGGCCCCGTTGCGGGACTGCATGCCGAGGTTCCAGCGCACTCCGCGCTTGATGGCGGCTTCGACCCGTGCCATGTCGGGGTGGTGGACCCGGCGCAGCGCGAGGACCACTTCCGCGGTGTCGTCGATGTCGGGGTAGTTGTCGTTGTGGAACTCGAACGCCCAGCCACCCGGGGCGAGTCGGGGGCGGCGTACGGACCAGTCGCCGGGCCGGACGATCTCCTCGCCGAGCATCCAGTCCGCGGCCTTCACCAGCGCCGGGTGGTCGGGGCGGACCCCTGCGTCGGCGAGGGCGATGGTCGCGAGGCAGGTGTCCCAGACCGGGGACTGGCAGGCCTCGATCATCCGGGCGCCGTCCTCGCGCCAGACGGCGAACCGGTCGAGCGATTCGAGTCCGGCCCGCATCACCGGGTGGTCCAGGTCGTAGCCGAGCAGGTGCAGCGCGATGACGGAGTACACGGCGGGCGGTTGAATGCCGCCCCAGCAGCCGTCGTTCTCCTGGCGCTCGATGATCCAACGGGCCGCGGCGTTCATGGCGGACCTGCGCAGCTTGCGGGGTGCGATCCGGTGGTAGAGGTGCAGCGCCTTGTCAAGGCGCTGGAAGACACCGTCCCAGCTCACCGCCGGAGCGGTGCGTCCGGGCGGGTTCGGATGATGTGGATCGGTGTGCAGCTCGTCGAGTGCGAAGGGGGCCGGGCGCACCGGCCGCTTCGCCGAGACGATGGTGAGCGGCACGATGGTCTGGCGGGCCCAGCAGCCGAAGTCATAGATGTTGAGGGGAGCCCATTTGGGAAAGAACATCAGCTCGGGCGGCATCTGAGGCAGGTCGTCCCACTTCCACCAGCCGAAGAGGGCGAGCCAGATCCGCGTGAAGACGCGGCTCGCCGCGACTCCGCCCTGTTCCCTGATCCATCCCGAGGCCCGAGCCATGTGCGGTTCGTCCGGCCGGTCTCCGGCCAGCCGCAGCGCCACGTACGCCTCGATGGTGGTGGAGAGCTCACCCGGGCCACCATGGAAGGTGGCCCAGGTGCCGTCGCCGAGCTGTTCGCCGCGGATGAAGCGTCCCGCCGCCTGGACGACGGCCTCGTCCTGCATGCCCAGGAATTGACGGAGCATCAGGTCTTCGGCGTCCATGGTGACGTTGGTGGCGAGGTCGCCCTTCCACCAACCCTGCTCGTCCTGCCTGCCGAGGAGATGCTCCACCGAGCGTTCCGCGGCCCGCCGCGCGGCGGCCTGTACGTCGTCCGCGGCGATGGTCGTATCGGTCGGATTGCTGGCCGAGGCTGCGCGGGGGTTCACAGCCCCGGTGCTTCCGTCGGTCGTCGCTGTCATGGCTTCCCCTTCGTGCAGTTTGGTCCTCTGCTGTGCTGGGGTCTCCGTCGGCCGGCGCCCGGA
>NZ_JBHVFF010000474.1:0-3904 GCF_042801895.1 Streptomyces sp. NPDC057543
GGCTGGATTTGCCCCGTCCGGCGTTCGGGAGGCGGGTCTCAGTCCTGCTTCTCGCCGCTCGCGAAACGGGAGATGACCAGGGCGACGATGATGATCGCGCCGTTGAGGAACTGGTTCCACAGCGCCGGGACGCCGCCGAGGGTCATCACGTTGACCACCAGTTGGAGCGTCAGTACGCCGGTCAGCGCACCGAACAGGGTGCCGCGTCCGCCCTTGAGGCTGATGCCGCCGATGACCGCGGCGGCGAACACCTGGAAGATCCAGCCGTTGCCCTGGGTCGCCGCGACCGATCCGTAGTGGCCGGTGTAAAGGATGCCTGCGAAGGCCGCCAGCAGGCCGCCGATGGCGAGGACGATCCAGGTGACCCGGTCCACCCGGATGCCCGCGGCGCGCGCGGCCTCCGGGTTGCCGCCGATCGCGTACAGCGAACGCCCGTGGCGCAGCCAGGCCAGCGCGGCACCGCCGACGGCGAACAGCGCCAGGCAGATCCAGACGGCGGCCGGTGCGCCGAACCACTCGCTCTTGCCGAGGTAGCGGAAGGACTCCGGTACGTCGGTGATGGACTTGCCCTCGGTGATGCCGATGTGGAGGCCGCGCAGCATGGTGAGCATGCCGAGCGTGGCGATGAAGCCGTTGACCCGGAGTTTCAGCATCAGGAAGCCGTTGACCGCACCGATGGCGAGGCCCACGAGCAGACAGAGCGGGATCGCCGACCAGGTGGGCAGCAGGCCCAGGCCCGCGAAGCGGCCGCCCTCCGTGGGCAGGACGAGCCACATCGCGACGACGGGCGCGATGCCGATCGTCGACTCCAGCGACAGGTCCATCCGCCCGCAGATCAGGATCAGCGCCTGGCCCAGGACCAGCAGGCTCAGCTCGGAGGACTGCTGGACGACGCTGATCAGGTTCTCGGAGGTCAGGAACACCGGCGAGACGATGAACCCGATCACCATCAGCACCAGGATCACCGGTACCAGGGAGAAGTCGCTCCACCGGATCAGCTTCAGCCGGTCCAGCGGGCGCTCGCCCGTCGGAGAGCCCTTCGGCCCGCCGTTGATGTCGTCGGCCGCCGCGGGCCGTACCGTGCCGGTCATTCCCTTTCCCCCACACCTTCCATGGCGGCGACGAGTTCCCCGTCGGTCCACCCGCTGGCGAATGTCGCGACCACACGCCCGTGGAACAGGGCGAGCACCCGGTCGCAGACCCGCAGATCGTCCAGTTCGTCCGAGATGATCACTGCGGCGTTCCCCTCGTCGGCGACCCGCCGTACGACTCCGAGCAGCGAGTCCTTGGACTTGACGTCCACACCCGCGGTGGGCCGGACCGCCACCAGCACGCTCGGGTTGCGGGCCAGCGCGCGGGCGACCACCACCTTCTGCTGGTTTCCGCCGGAGAGTCCGGAGACGGGCTGCTCGGGCCCCTGTGTCTTGATGTCCAGCGAGGCGATCATGGTCCGTGCGAACTCCCTGGTACGGGAGGGCAGTACGGTCCCCCACGGGCCGAGCTGATCGGTGACGGTGAGGGTGGCGTTCTCGGCGACGCTGCGTTCCAGGACGAGGCCCTGGTCGTGCCGGTCCTCGGGGATGTAGCCGATCCCGGCGTCCAGTGCGTGCGGCACGCTGCCGGAGCGCACGGCCTTGCCGTGGACAAGGACCGTGCCGCCGCCCGCCTTGCGCATTCCGGCCAGGGTCTCGCCCAGGGCCGTGTTGCCGCTGGCCGCGGAGCCGGCCAGGCCGAGCACCTCGCCGGGGCGGACCTCCAGGTCCAGGGGTTCGAACCGGCCCTGGATGGTGAGGCGCTCGGTACGCAGGACGGGGGCGGCCGATTCGTCCCGTGCCGTCGCGCCGTCACCGCTCGCGTGCCAGGCCGTGGCGCCGGCGGACTGTTCGCCGGTCATCGCCGCCACCAGTTCCGCCTTGGCGACGTCGGCCACCGGGGCGGTGAGCACATGGCGGGCGTCGCGGTAGACGGTGACCGCCGTACACAGCTCGTACACCTCCTGCAGATGGTGGGAGATGAAGAGGAACGCCACTCCCTGACTCTGCAGTTCCCTGAGCTTGTCGAAGAGCCGCCCGATGCCTCGGGCGTCGAGCTGGGCGGTCGGCTCGTCCAGGATGATCAGCCGGGCGCCGAAGGACAGCGCCCGGGCGATCTCGACGAACTGCCGCTGCTCGACGGCGAGATCGCGCGCCCGGGTGCCGGGGTCGACCTGGACGCCGTACTCGCCGAGAAGCCCTTCGGCCCGCTTGCGGAGCTTCCCCCAGCTGATCCAGCGGGCGTTGTCGTCGAAGCGGTTGAGGAAGAGGTTCTCGGCGACGGTCAGATCGGGGACGACCATCGACTTCTGGTAGACGCAGGCGACCTTCGACTGCCAGGCCGTGGTGTCCCCGAAGGCGGGCGCGGGCTCCCCACCGAAGGTGACCGTGCCCGCGTCCGCCTTGTGGAGCCCGGTCAGGACACTGACCAGCGTCGACTTGCCCGCGCCGTTGCGGCCGACGAGGGCGTGGGACTCACCGGGCCGCACGGTGAGCTTCACTCCGTCGAGCGCCACGGTCGGCCCGAAGCGTTTGACGATGCCCGCCGCCTGTACGGCGGGCGGTGCCTTTTCCATCAGACCCCTTCTCAGCGAAACGCTGTAGTCATGTCGGTGCTCTGCCCACGGGCAGAGCACAGGGCTTGGCCGCGCCTCGGTTCCTCGGAGCCGAGGGGGAAGCCCTCTCGGTAACGAGAGGGAGGAGTCACGGCTAGCTCTTCTTCTCCAGCTGATTGGCCCACAGCTTCGGGTCGTCCACGTTGTCCTTGGTCACCAGCGGCGCGGGAAGCTGGTCCTCGAAGCCGTTCGGAATCTTGATGATGTTCGAGTCGTGGTCGGTCGGGCCTTCCTTGAAGGTCTTGCCGTCCAGGGCCGCCTTCGCGTAGTACAGCGCGTACTTCGCGTACAGGTCGGCGGGCTGGGAGATCGTCGCGTCGATCTTCCCGGCCTTGATGGCGTCGAACTCCTCCGGGATGCCGTCGTTGGAGATGATCGTGATGTGGCCCGGTGTACCGGCCGGCTTCAGCAGCTTCTTCTGCTCCAGGAGCGCCAGGGTGGGCTGCAGGAAGACGCCGCCCGCCTGCATGTAGATGCCGTTGATGTCGGGGTTGGCGGCCAGGGTGGCCTGGAGCTTGGCGGAAGCGACATCGCCCTTCCAGTCGGTGGCCAGCTCGAAGAGCTTGATGCCGGGGAAGTCCTTGTCCATGCAGGCCTTGAACGCCTCGGACCGGTCACGGCCGTTGATCGAGGCGAGGTCGCCCTGGAACTCGACGACCTTGCCCTTGCCCTTCAGCTGCTCGCCGAGGTACTTGCAGGCGTTGGTCCCGTACGCCTTGTTGTCGGCCCGCACCACCATGTAGATGTTGCCCTTGTCGGGGCGGGTGTCGACGCTGATGACGGGGATCTTCTTCTCGTTCAGCGTGTTGAGCGACTCGGCGATCGCACCGGTGTCCTGAGGTGCCATCACGACGGCCTTGGCGCCCTGGTCGGTGAAGGTCTGGACGTTGGCGACCAGCTTGCCGATGTCGTTCTGCGAGTTGGTCAGCGGCAGGGCCTTGACCTCGCCCGCCTTGACCCCCTTCTGCACATAGTTCTGGTACGAGTTCCAGAAGTCGCTGTCGCTGCGCGGCAGGTCGATTCCGACCTTCCCGCCGCCCGCGCCGTCAGCGGAGGACTCGCGGTTGCAGCCCGCGAGGGCAGTGACGGCCAGCAGTACGGCGCAGGCTGCCGCACTCGTCGTACGCACTCTCATTGGTGTCCCAATCCTTGGTGGAGTACCGGTCGGAGCTCTGGAGGCAGAGCGGCGATGCGTGGTGCGCGGGGGCGCGGCCCGGTGGTGCGGCTCGGGCCTGTCCGGCGGATCAGGGCCGGACC
>NZ_JBHVFF010000475.1:0-3859 GCF_042801895.1 Streptomyces sp. NPDC057543
GCCGGCGGGCCCACCGCCCCACTGCGTTTTCCTTGCGGGAGATGCGGATGCCGAGGCCGGGGACGTGCCTCGCCGCCCCGCTCCGGACGTTCCGGGGCGGGGCGGGGCGCGAGGTTGAACGGCCTACGGAACAGGATTCCGCCGGCCGTCGGGCTCGCCGGGCCGTCGGTTTTCCTGCTTGCTGTCAGGCTTGTTCCGGGCCGTGAGGAACGTGGCGGTGGGGTCGTCGTGGCGGTACGTGCCTCCGGGGCCGGCGTCCCCGCGGGCGGAGGTACCGTGCCGAGTTTCTGAGCCGTTGCGACCTCCCGCGACGGTTGCACCACCGCTCGGCACGGGCCGCCTGCAGGTCTCAGGCCTGGCGCCAGACGTCGTCGATGGCTTCCTGGACGTCCTCGGTGCGGGTGACCTCGAAGACGGACACCATCAGGTCCTCCTTGCTGTAGACGGAGTGCAGGCCGCACGCGAGGAGGTCGAGGTACTCGACGCCGATGAACGGCTCGTCCTGGTCCGTGTCGAGGCACTCGGCCCCGGGGGCGCCGGGGTCGACGCCGACGGCCCGCAGGAGCTGCGCGGGGTTGCCGATGACGTACTGGTCGTCCCAGCCGTCGGCGGAGAGGCGGGGCTGCCCGGGGACATGGGCGAGGTACTTGCCGTAGATCTCGGCCGAGTCCATCTCGCAGACGGCGGTGATGCGGGCCTCGGGGTGAGCTTTGACCTGGGCGTCGAACGCGGCGTCGAGGTTGGTGGAGAGGCTGCCGTCCTCACCGAAGGCGGGATCGCTGATCTGGACGATGTCGCCCCAGCATCCGACGGCGACGTGGTCGAGGTCGCCGAGGTGGCGGGGATGGCCGATGTCCCGGCGGAGCATGGGGCCGAGTTCTTCGGCGACGGTGGCGACGGTGGAGAGTTCGGCGACGACAGCGCGGGCGCGGACCGGGTCGTGGGCCGGTGCGTGGCGGATGGTGTGCTGGTCGTAGGGGGCGTGGTAGGGCGGGTGTACGCGGATGATCCGAAGGGTGGACTGCCGCCAGGCGATACGCGGGTTCGGGCTCATGAGGCGAGCCTAGGAGGGTGCTGAAGATCTTGCCCGGGCTCCCGACGCCCGGCACGCACATCTGCGGGGTTGCCGAAACGGCTTCATAGCTCGGCTATGAGGCCGCTTCGGCGCCTTGCAGCCGCACGCACCAGACGCCGCTCGCTCATCCGGCCGAGGTCTTCAGCACCCTCCTGGGCCGGGATGCCACCAGGCATCGATCGGCGTGTCGATTTCCAAACCCCTTGGCTCACCGCGGAGTTGCACCCCTAAAGTGCGGGTTGGCGGTGTCATGTCACGGGGGCCTCGCACCGCCCCGTACCTGTCCCCCAGCCCCCACGAGCAGGGACAAAGAGTGTGAAAGCGATACGTTTACGCGTCAGGGCGCGTCTGGCTTCCGCTGCGGCCGTTGTCGCGGCAGTGGGCCTTGCCCTCACCGGTGTTCCCGGCCTGACCGGCTACGCGGGCGCGGCTCCCAGGCCGCCGAAGCCGCTGGACCCGGGCACGCCGTGCAAGGAGTACTACCAGCTTGCCGACGACATCGAGGCCATCGCCCAACTGCCGGAGTTCGACGCCTCCCGGGACAAGTCCCGGTGGGACACGTACGAGTACGAGAACCCGGGCAAGAAGTGGGACGGCCTCGGCCCGCCCAGCCAGGCCGACATCGACCGGCTGGTGAAACTGGACAAGCAGCCGCCGAAGTCCAAGCCGATCGACCGCGTCTACTGGACGTGGCTCCAGGCGCGCAAGTCCAACGCGAACGCCTGGGGCGACTGGTCGCACTGGCGCGATGTCCGTCTGATCCGCAACGCCGGCAACGACCCGCGCGGCAAGGCGTTCGAGAAGAAGGTCATCAAGGACCACGGGCTGACCGGCCCGGAGTGGATCTGCCAGAAGGAGGTGGAGTTCAAGGACCCGGACACCGGCAAGACCTACCGCAGGCAGCTCGACGCCTACAACACCAGGACCGGCCAGATCCTGGAGATCAAGTCCAACGGGCAGCCCGACCCCAAGCAGATCCCCAAGGACATCGCGTGGTCCAAGGACAAGAACTGGCGCCACACGTCCATGAAGTACATCTATGCCGAGAAGCAGGAAAAATCGGCGATCGACCTGAAGGAGGAGCTGCGTAGGAACGCGGGCGCCAACCGGGTCACGGAGTACAACTACCGCTCCGACAAGGTCGAGAAGGCTCCGAGTGGCGGCGTGCGCGCGAAGTCGACCAACATGCAGCCCCCCGGCAGGCCCGCCACCACGGGCGGCGGCGCGAACGACCTGATCCGCGAGTCCCGTCCCAACCCCAAGAGCATGGGCGACTTCCTGAACCGGAAGAACGCCGCCGACCCCAACCGGCTCTCGCCACGCGGTCCGGGCGGCGTGGACTTCACCACCCTCGAACTCCGCTACGTCGGCAAGCCCGTCAAGGGCAAGGGCCTCGACTACGGCTTCTCCGCCAAGGAAGACCCCGAGGAGAAGTCCGGCTGGGGCGGCAAGGAGAAGGCACAGCTCATCTCGGACGCCTTCCTGACGTGGCTGGCGCTGACCCCGGACAAGTTCTGGGTGAATCTCAACCCGGACGAGCCCAACAGGGTCATGGACGCCCAGTTCGGGAAGACCGACGCCGGCCGGATCCTTCTCGAAGCCGATCTCCAGATGAAGCACGACTTCTTCAGGGCGATGGACCCCGAGACCGATCTCGGCAAGCGGTTCTGGGCGTCCCTGCCCAAGGTGGACGGCCGCCCGTGCTTCGCCGGGATCCGCAACTGGATCGAGCCGAAGACCGCGACGGTACGCGAGCAGGACGGCGGCATCTACATCCTTGACGCCCCCCTGAAGCTGAAGTCCACCCCGCAGGACTTCGCCACCGAACCCGGCGGCGAGCGGATCTGCAACCCGTCCAAGGCCGAACGGGAACAGGCACAGCGGGTCATCGACCGGATGATCGTCCCCGAGGTCGAGAAGACCATCAACACCGCCCCGCAGTACGCGGATCTGCGCCGTGTCTACACCGCCCGCGTGGCTGCCGAGTGGATCCGTCTCCAGGACGCGAAGACGCCGACCGACTACCGCAAGATCATCAACAGCAACGACGTGAAGGCGTGGCCGCTGCGCGCCCCCAACCAGAACTGGGACAAGAACGAGCTGTTCCGGGAGTACCGGAAGATCTTCCTCAACGGTGAGTTCCAGTACGACGTGGACACCGCCGAAGGCGTGATGGTCTACATCGTCGGCGGCGTCGACTTCTCCAAGCAGCCCAAGCGCAACATCACCAGGACCCGGTTCACCGCCGAGCACCGCTACCTTCCCCGCCAGACCCGGACGTCGGTGGAGACCCTCACCGACAACGCCAAGGACAGCGACAGCAACCTGCTGCTCCTGGGCGGCAACACCACCTCCACCGACATCGGCGGAGGCGATGACGGGCCAGGACCGGACCCGACGCCGACCAAGCCGGGCGAGCCGACCGGCAAGCCGACGGACAAGCCGACCACCCCCGGCCCTGCCCCCTCCACGCCGCCCGCCACGGGCGGCCACGGCGGCGGCCAGAACGACCCGGACCCGGGCGGCGGCCTCGCCGACACCGGCTCGGACACCCCCATCGGTCTGATCGCGGGCATCGCCGCCGCGCTCGCGGCCCTGGGCGGCGGACTGATCTGGTGGAAGCGCCGCCGGACGGCCGCACCGCAATAGCCCGACCGGTCCCGCAACATGCTCCGGCCCCGCACCCGAAGGGATGCTGTTGGCGAATTCGGGGCCCAGCGTTGATCGCTTCGTCCCGTCGGGAGTTCATCCGGCGGGACGAAGTGCTGCCAGGTGGGAGGTCCG
>NZ_JBHVFF010000476.1:0-3841 GCF_042801895.1 Streptomyces sp. NPDC057543
GGCGTAACGGGCCGGCGCCACCCGTTCGCCCTTCCCTGATCGCCGCCCGGCCGTCCGGCGCCTAGCGTTCGAGGCGTCGCGACGAAGGGAGAACCATGGGCCGGGACAACTGGCGCGCCGAACGGACCAGGCACTCGCCTTGGGGCGCCGTCGCCCTGGTGGTGCTCACCGGTCTGGCCCTGGCGCGCAACGGCGCGGACTCAACACTGGGCCCTCCCCGGCCGGTAGCCGCCGCCTCGGCCGAACTCCAGGTGTCAGCCCCCGGAACGGGCGTCGCTGCCCGGCCGCACCCGGCGGTGCAACTGCCTCGCGGCGGTGACCTCACGCCCACCGCCGCCGGGACACAGTGATCCGGCAGCCGCCGTGCCCGGCCCGGGGCGGGGCCGGCGCCGGAAGCGGATAGCCTCACTGCCGTGACAGACCAGCAGCCCCACCAGTTCGAACGTGGCACAGACGGCCCGAAAGTGATCGTCTCCGGCCTCGACGGATCCGATTCCTCCATGCGTGCCGCGGCGTACGCGGCGGGGCTCGCCCGTCGGCAGGGAGCGATGCTCGCCCTCGTCTACGTCCAGCCCGTGCTGCCCGCGGGCGCCGCGCTCGGGGCTCCCGTCGCCGATACGACCGGCGAAGTCGCGGAGGGGCTGGTGAACGAGATCCGCGAGGCGACGGATCGGATAAAGGACATATGGGATGTGCGCTGGGAGTTCCACACCTTCCGCGGTGACCCCTACAACGGGCTCGTGACGGCTGCGGACAAGCTGAAGGCCGATGCCGTCGTGGTGGGCGCGTCGGAGTCGGCCGGGCACCGGTTCATCGGTTCGGTGGCCATCCGGCTGGTGAAGGCTGGCCGTTGGCCCGTCACGGTAGTCCCGTAACCGTCGCGGAATCCTCACCTCCGCCGGACGGCACGCCGTCTTCCGCACCGGCCCCGCCTGGGCCATCATGAGCGCCCGTCAGCGACAGCCGTCAGCGGAGAGGTGACTCATGGCTAGGCTCCGAGTGGGCGAGGGTGTACTGCGCCGCAAGCCGATCGAGCAGATCGACGAGAAAGGGCCGGCGGGGGACGTCACCACTCAGCTCACCAGAACGCTCGGCTTGTGGCAGCTCACGGCGATCGGTGTGGGCGGGATCATCGGCGCGGGCATCTTCACCCTCGCGGGCACCGTAGCCAACGGCACCGCCGGACCCGCGGTGCTCATCTCCTTCCTGATCGCGGGTGTGGCGAGCGCCGCGGCCGCGTTCAGCTACGCGGAGTTCGCGGGCCTGATCCCGAAGGCCGGTTCCGCCTACACCTACGGGTACGCGGTGCTCGGCGAGCTGGTGGGCTGGTTCATCGGCTGGGACCTGCTGCTGGAGTACACGGCGATCGTCGCCGTCGTCGCGATCGGCATCTCCGGCTACTTCAGCTTCCTGCTCGGGGAGATGGGACTGGACGTACCGAAGTGGATGCTGGGCGCGCCCGGCACCGGGGACGGCCATCGGGTGGATCTGTTCGCCGCGCTGCTCTGTCTGCTCGTGGCGTACCTGCTGACTCTCGGTATCAAGAACGCGGCCCGCTTCGAAACGATCGTGGTCGTCCTGAAGGTCCTGGTCGTTCTGCTGGTCATCGGCGTCGGCGTGTTCCACGTCAACACCGCCAACTACCACCCCTTCTTCCCGTTCGGGGTGAGCGGCGCCTTCACCGGTGCGGCCACGGTCTTCTTCGCCGTGTTCGGGTACGACGCCATGTCGACGGCCGCCGAGGAGTCCAAGGACGCGCAGCGGCACATGCCCAAGGCGATCCTGTATTCGCTGGGAATCTCCATGGTGCTGTATGTGGCGGCGTGTCTGGTGCTGACGGGGATGCAGAGCTACAAGGAGATCAACCCCGAGTCCGGCTTCTCCACGGCATTCAAGTCGGTGGGGCTGAGCAGGCTTGCCGATCTGATCGCGGTGGGTGCGATCATCGGCATTCTCACCGTGATGTTCACCTTCATGCTCGGTGTGACCCGGGTGTGGTTCTCGATGAGCCGCGACGGGCTGCTGCCGAAGTGGTTCGCCAAGACCCACCCGACCCGGCACGTGCCGACCCGGGTGACCTGGATCGTCGGCGCGGCCTCGGCCGTGATCGCCGGGTTCCTGCCGATCGGCGAGGCCGCCGAGCTGACGAACATCGGCATTCTGCTGGCGTTCGTGGTGGTGTGCATCGCGGTGATCGTGCTGCGCTACAAGCAACCCGGTCTGCCGCGTACGTTCCGCACGCCCGGCATGCCGTTCGTGCCGGCTCTCGGGGTGGTGTTCTCGATCTGGCTGATCACCTTCCTGCAGTGGCAGACGTGGGTGCGGTTCGTGGTGTGGTTCCTGATCGGTCTGGTGATCTATTTCGGCTACTCGTACCGGAAGTCGGAGATGGCGAAGACACCGGAACCGGACACGGGAGCCGGAACGGGCTGACCCGACGCCCGTGCGGACACGCACCACCCGACGCCCGTACGGACGCCGGCACCGCACCGCCCGTCGCCCGCCCGTCGTACGGGCACTCGCCCCGGCAACCGCCCGACCGTTCACCGCACCATTCGCCGCACTGTGCGACCGCTCGTCGCACGGAGCCGCCCATCGCCTGTTCCCCGACGCCCCGATGCGTTCGTATACGGCAGTCGGCAGCGAAGCGGCAGGGGCCTCGGCGGAGAAGGGCGTTCACGATGACCACCACGACGACCGATGAGCGGACCCTCGCGGATCTCCAGCGGGAGCACGGCCCCGCCCTGTTGCACTTCCTGCTCGGGCTGACCTTCGGCGACCGGCAGCGGGCCGAGGATCTGCTCCAGGAGACGCTGGTGCGGGCCTGGCAGCATCCGGAGGCCTTCGACGCCCCGTACGAGTCGATGCGGCCCTGGCTCTTCACCGTCGCTCGGCGTCTCGCCATCGACGCGCGCCGGTCCAGGCAGGCCCGCCCGGCCGAGGTCAGCGATGTCGTGCTGGAGACCGCCGCGGGTGCGCAGGACACCGCGGAGGCAGCGGTCTCGGCCCTCGACGTACGCGATGCGATGCGCGCCCTCAGCCCGGAACACCGTGCCGTCCTCGTCCAGATATATTTCCGCGGGCTGAGCGTGGGCGAGACGGCGCGGGCGCTCGATATTCCGGCGGGCACCGTCAAGTCCCGGTCCTACTACGCGCTGCGCCAGCTCGCCCGCAGCCTGCCGGGCTACTCCAGCAGGTCCTCCTCGCTCAGCAGGGCGAGGGCCGCGACGGCCTCCGCGACCTCCACGTAGTCGGCCGTGCAGCGGTCGCAGGACAGCAGATGGCGGCAGACCGCGCGGGTCTCACGGGCCGTGAGCGCGTCGAGCACATAGGCGCCGAGCAACTGCCGCACGTGCGGGCCCTCCCCGGGTTCGGCGGTCATCGCATCCTCGTGTCGTGGACGGATCCGGTAGGGACGGATCCTGTCCTTCTGGCCACGCGGGGCGTGCTCCCCCGGTTCAATGCTCCGTGAAGCCCGGTGCCGAGAAAAGAAAGAGGCGAGACGGGATGCGCCCGGAACGTCAGGATGGAACCAGTGGGGGCGGGCTGCTGGTCCCGATGGCCTGGATGTACGCCGAGTACATCGCCGACGAGCTGCTGCGGACCGGCGATCTGATGGAGCCGTCCACGCTGGAGTACCGCGCGGGGCGCGACGCGCTCGCGCTCACCATCTTCCTCTCCGACGACGGGGCGGACGCCGCTCTGCCCGCTGCCCGGCTGGACGAGCTGCGGCTGTTGACGGCGTACGGGGCGGCCTGGGCGGGCTGGGTCCGTGACCGCCTCCACGCACCGGACGCGGCGCACGGGCCCGTGCCCGGCGCCGCGGATCCCGATCTGGCGC
>NZ_JBHVFF010000477.1:0-3836 GCF_042801895.1 Streptomyces sp. NPDC057543
GTGGAACGTCGGGTACCGCTCGATCAGTCCTTGATCTCGCAGATCACGGCGCCGGAGGAGACCGAGCTGCCGACCTCGGCGACCAGTGCCTTGATGGTGCCGGCGCGGTGCGCGTTCAGCGGCTGTTCCATCTTCATGGCCTCCAGGACGACGACGAGGTCGCCCTCCTGGACCTGCTGGCCCTCCTCGACGGCGATCTTGACGATGGTGCCCTGCATCGGGGAGGCGAGGGTGTCGCCGGAGACCGCGGAGCCGGTCTTCTTCGCCGCGCGGCGCTTGGGCTTGGCGCCCGCCGCGAGGCCCGTACGGGCCAGGCTCATGCCCAGCGACGAGGGCAGCGAGACTTCAAGACGCTTGCCGCCGACCTCGACGACCACGGTCTCGCGACCGGCCTCCTCCTCCGCCTCCACGTCGGCGGCGGCGGTGAAGGGCTTGATGTCGTTGACGAACTCGGTCTCGATCCACCGGGTGTGGATCCGGAACGGGTTGCTGGTGAACGCCGGGTCGGCGACGACCGCGCGGTGGAACGGAATGGCCGTGGCCATGCCCTCGACATTGAACTCGGCCAGCGCGCGCGCCGCCCGCTGCAGCGCCTGCTCACGCGTGGCACCGGTCACGATGAGCTTCGCCAGCAGCGAGTCCCAGGCGGGGCCGATGACGGAACCGGACTCCACGCCCGCGTCGAGGCGGACACCGGGGCCGGTCGGCGGGGTGAAGACGGTCACGGTGCCGGGAGCGGGCAGGAAGCCGCGGCCCGGGTCCTCGCCGTTGATCCGGAACTCGAAGGAGTGCCCGCGCACGGCCGGGTCGTCGTAGCCGAGCTTCTCGCCGTCGGCGATGCGGAACATCTCGCGTACGAGGTCGAGGCCGGTGACCTCCTCGGTGACCGGGTGTTCGACCTGGAGGCGGGTGTTGACCTCCAGGAACGAGATGGTGCCGTCCGTGCCGACGAGGAACTCCACGGTGCCGGCACCGACGTAACCGGCCTCCTTGAGGATGGCCTTCGACGCCGCGTACAGCTCCGCGTTCTGCGCCTCGGACAGGAACGGGGCGGGGGCCTCCTCGACCAGCTTCTGGTGGCGGCGCTGGAGCGAGCAGTCACGGGTGGAGACGACGACGACGTTGCCGTGCTGGTCGGCCAGGCACTGCGTCTCGACGTGGCGCGGCCTGTCCAGGTAGCGCTCCACGAAGCACTCGCCGCGGCCGAACGCCGCGACGGCCTCACGGACCGCGGAGTCGTACAGCTCCGGGATCTCCTCCAGCGTGCGCGCCACCTTCAGCCCGCGGCCGCCACCGCCGAACGCGGCCTTGATCGCGATCGGCAGCCCGTGCTGCTTCGCGAACTCCACGACCTCGGCCGAGCCCTCGACCGGGTCGGGCGTACCGGCCACCAGCGGGGCACCGGCGCGCTGCGCGATGTGCCGGGCGGCGACCTTGTCGCCGAGGTCCCGGATCGCCTGCGGCGGCGGGCCGATCCACGTCAGGCCCGCGTCGAGGACGGCCTGGGCGAAATCGGCGTTCTCCGACAGGAAGCCGTAGCCCGGGTGGATCGCGTCCGCCCCGGAGTCCTTGGCAGCCTGGAGCACCTTGGCCATGTCCAGGTAGCTGGCGGCCGGGGTGTCACCGCCCAGGGCGAATGCCTCGTCGGCCGCGCGTACATGCAGAGCGTCGCGGTCCGGGTCGGCGTAGACGGCCACGCTCCCGATCCCGGCATCCCGGCATGCCCGAGCAACACGGACAGCAATTTCGCCACGGTTGGCGATGAGCACCTTGCGCACGATGGCTCCCTCCTTGAAACAAGCTGAGTTTAGGGACTACCGACACGGCCCTACGACCCGTCCCCAATGGTGAGCTTGCCCACACAGAGCGTGATTCGAGGCTTGCTCAAGTCGCGAAATCCCTTGTGGCACCACGGTACGCCGGGATCCATGACCGCACAGTAGCCACGAGGTGTGGTCCAGGTCTCTGTTCGCGCAAGCAGCCACGCCGGGTGTTTCTTTGTGGGGTCCCCACTAACGGGCGAACGATTCTTTGCCCGACGCACGAGAGTCACGCCCAAAAGGGCGCACGGAAGGCGCGCAGGGGCGCGTCGGTGGTGCGAGGTGGGAGCAAAGCGCGTCGGAACCCTTGTCCCACGCGTTACCCGTTAGTAGGGTCCGCGCTATCGCACGTACTGCAGGTAACAGGGGGTGAGCACCGTGGTGCGCAGACCGGTGGCGTTCGTGGCCGCGATCGTGCTGTTCGTGGAGGCCGTGGGCATTGTGCTCATCAACGGCATCATGGCGACGGTCGTCAAGAACCAGGACATGTCACTGGCCGGGCTGGAATCCGACGCCATGTCCAGCGGCACCTGGGTGATGGGCGGCGTCTTCGGCCTGTATCTGCTGCTGTCCGGGCTGGTCCTCCTGCTGACCGGCATTCGCGACCGGGCCCCCGGCCGTATCGGCCGCATCGCCCTCATCACCTGCGCCGTGGTGCACGGGGTGCTCGGCGCGCTGACGGTGGGACTGGTCGGCTGGGCGGCGTTCGGATTCATGATGGTGGTGCTCGGGCTGATCGTGCTGACGCTGGTGGCGTACGGCCCCCGCCCCGGGCCCGTAGGGCCGGGACCCGAGGCCGTCCGGCCCGCGGATGACGCCGGACCGAACGCTCCGGCCCCGATCTGACTCGTATGGCCGACGAGGAGAGCCTGACCGTACGGCCGACGCGGCGGGCCTGACCTGTACGTTCCGGCCGACCCGGTCCGGCCCGTACGTTCCGGCCGACCCGGTCAGGCCCGTACGTTCCGGCCCCGATCTGACTCGTATGGCCGACGAGGAGAGCTTGACCGTACGGCCGACGGGGCGGGCCTGACCTGTACGTTCCGGCCGACCCGGTCCGGCCCGTACGCTCCGGCCCCGATCTGACCTGTACGGTCCGGCCCGCCCGGTCCGCGCTCAGACCCAGAGCTCGGTGACGGAGATCCCCAGCTCGCCCAGCAGCCTGCGCAGCAGCGGCAGCGAGAGCCCGATGACGTTGCCGTGGTCGCCCTCGATGGAGTCGACGAACGGCGCGGACCGGCCGTCCAGCGTGAAGGCGCCCGCGACGTGGAGCGGCTCGCCCGAGGCCACGTACGCGGCGACCTCCGCGTCCGTCGGTTCGCCGAAGCGGACGGTCGTGGAGGCGGTCGCCGAGGCCGTGCGGCCGGTTGCGGTGTCGATCACGCTGTGGCCGGTCCGCAGCACCCCGGCCCGGCCGCGCATGGACTTCCAGCGGGCTATGGCCTCCTCGCCGTCGGCCGGCTTGCCGAGCGCCTCGCCGTCGAGCTCGAGCACCGAGTCGCAGCCGATGACCAGGGCGCCCGCCGCCTCCGGCCGGCCGGCCACCGCGGCGGCCTTGGCCTCGGCGAGGACGAGTGCCAGCTCGGCCGGCGTCGGGGCGCCGAGCGCGTCCTCGTCCACCCCGCTGACGATCACCTCGGGCGAGAATCCGGCCTGCCGCAGAAGACCGAGACGGGCGGGGGATGCGGAGGCGAGCACGAGACGGCGCTGATCAGTCATACGCGCCATCGTAGAAGGCCGTCGGGGCAGGCAGGGGCGCAGCCGCTGTTCCGGCGCCCTTCACCGCGTCCCGAGCACGAACATCGCGACCACCATCGCGAGCGCCAGCACCAGCCCCGCGCGCCGCATCATGTCCTGGGCGTCGCGCAGTTCCTTCGGCGGCTTGTTCTCGGGGTCGGACCACAGCATGGGTCCGATCCTGCTGCTCAGGCGTGAGGCCGCGCCTGAGTACGGGTACTCAGGCGCACTGGTGCGTACGGACCAGAACCGTGCCCGGACGCTCCGGAGGCCCCGGCC
>NZ_JBHVFF010000478.1:0-3820 GCF_042801895.1 Streptomyces sp. NPDC057543
GCCGCGCCGGAGTACGCCTTCACCGCTCGGATGTCGGCGAACCGGGTTGGATCGTCGCCGATCTCGGCGAGGACGCGGGCGCCGAGCTGGACGCCAAGTGGCCCGCGAGTCGGAGGATTCGGCGCCGGCCGGTGGTGACGAGTTTGGCGGCGGCGGAGAACAGCTGTTGACGCAGGCGTTTGACCTCCCAGAGCCGAGCGGGACCAGTCAGGGCGAGCAGGGGCATCCAGGCGAGCAGGTCGAGGGCGATCTGGACGATCTCCAGCCAGATCTTGTTCTGCGCGGCCTTGTGGAGGGGGAGGTTACGCAGCCCGGTGGCACGGGCGGCGCGTATGCGGTCCTCCGCGCGGGCGCGCTGGCGGTGGCGCAGTTCCAGCGCGGCGATCCGGGCGTGCGGGGTGTTGGTGGCAAACGCCGTCAGGCGCATGCCGTCGGCATCGGTGAAGCGCAACTGGGCGCCGGGATGGGGCCGTTCCTTGCGGACGATCAGCCGTGTCCCGTTGGGCCAGCCGGTCAGGATGTCGCCGGTGAGTTCGGCGACCCAGGCGCCGTCGCGGATCTCGCCGTCAGGTTCGATGGCGGGAGTCCAGGCCGAGGCCGGGACCAGGAGCACGGCGGCGTGGATGGCGTCGGGGATGGTCATCCCCACCGAGTAGGACAGCCACCGCCCCCGCCGGGTGAGCCAGTCGAGGAAGTCGTGCGTGCCTCCGGCCGTGTCGGTGCGGATCAGAGTGCGGCGTCCACGCCGGTGCTTCTTCGGCAGCTGGGCCAGGGCGAGCTTCGCGGCCTCGATGTGGTCGGCGGCGGTGTTACTGCCCGCGTTCCCTGGCCGCAGCAGGCCAGCGACCGGTTCCCCGGACCCTGCCGGGCCGTGGTCGACGAACGCGATCAGCGGGTGATGGCCGAAGGTCTTCTTCCAGGTCGCGTGGCGTTCTCCTTCTCGGAGTGTGCCAGGGCCAGGACACCGTCGATGTCCACGATCACCTCGCCACCCGCGTCCGGCGCCGCCTCGCCGGCCAACCGCCATACACGCTCACGGACTTCGGCTCGTGCCCGCCGGATCGCGGTGAGAGCGGGGGCCCCGGCCGCGGCCAACGTGTCGATCAGGCGGGAGATAGTCGGGTCGGAGGCCACCGGCCCGAACGCCGCGGGCTCGGCCCGCACCATGCCGACGTCGGCCAGGCAGTCCCCGCCCAGGGCCACGGCGAGCGCCACATCCATCAGGACCTTGCCCAGATCATGGACCGCCCGCGCTTTGCGCCACGGCGCCAGAGCCGCCGACACTGCCGCGTCCAGCCCTGCCTTCCGGGCGATCTCTACCAGCAGCACGGCACCGGAGTGCGAGATCACCCCGCGACCGTCACCCTCGACACGAACACGCGGATACGTCCCGTTACGCTTCTTCACCCGAGGAGTGCGGCTCTCTTGACGACGACCAGGATCCTAGACAAATCCCATCGTCCCAGGTCAGACGCACTCCTCAATTATGTGATCACCCCTCGGACAGCCCCATTCGCGACGGCGCGAGGCTAACGTCGGACTGGGTACCGCAGGTGAAGGGCACGGCGTCCCTGGACGACGATCGGGTCGTCGAGGAGTTGGTGGCCCCGCTCCAGCTTCGTGAAGTAGGAGATCCCCTCGCCGAACAGCACCGGCACGAGGCTGACACATACCTCATCCACCAGTCCGAGATCGAGTGCCTGCTGGGTGATCGTCGCGCTTGCGATAGTGACGTCCTGATCGCCGGCGATCTGTCTGGCCCGGGTGACCGCGGCTTCGACTCCATCGACGAACGTCGTCGTGGGCCACTTCGTTGCGGCGTCCTCAGGCGCGCGATGAGTGACCACGACGACAGGGGCGCCTGCTGGGTGTTTGTCACCCCATCCATGGGCGATGTCGAACAGGCGTCGGCCGGCGACGAGTGCACCGCAGTTGCCGGTCAACTCTTGTAGCGCCTGCGCACTGGCGTCGTCGACCTGGAACGAAACGGTCTCGTTCGGGTTCGGCACGGTCACCTCCCCCGCCTCATACCAGTCGAACAGTTCCCCGACGTGGTCATTCGGATCCGCAACGAACCCATCCAGCGACATCGTCATGTGAGTGAACACTTTGCCCATCGCGGGCCTCCTTTGTACTTGTTGGCTGTCACTCGTATCGACCTCCTATGACCGTGAAACTCATCGGCGACCGGCGAGAGACCTACGGCGGCGTCGGCTCACCCGGGAAGGCGGGCCGGTAACGAATGAGCGACATCTGATGATCAAGGTTGCTGAGACCAATCGATCACGAACCGGGGTCGCGCTTGCATGCCCTCTTCCTGCTCGATGCCCTTCTGGCGCTGCGAGGACGTGGTCGAAGCGCACCTGCCGGTGCCGGTGCTGTGCGGTGCCAGCGGCCTGCCAGCTCTCGTTGAGGTACTGGATCGGGTGCCTGACCGGCCGGACCGGTGGGGCCGCCGAGACGGGTTGGGCCCGGTACCTGAAACGGGACGTGCGCATCGTCGCCCACACCGCAGCGCCGGGTAGCACGGCACTGGCCTGCGTCACCACGCCAAGACCGTCGCTCTCGACACGGCCACACGGATACGACCCGATACGCTTCTTCACCCGGGGAGTGCGGCGTTCCCTACGACGAAGAGAACCCTGGCAAGTCCCATCGCCCGAGGTCAGCGGCACTCCTCGCTTATTTGATCAAACTTCGGACAGCACCGCTCACGAAAGCGCGAGGCCAAGGATCGTTCCTCAACTGGGTCACGGTGAGATGATCTCGCTGTGGCTGCTGTGATCACGGCGTCCGAGCCGTCCTAGATAGCCCCGTTCACCGGGCTGATCCCGCGCTACTGCGGCAAGTTGGTGACCGCACTGCGCAGCGAGGGCGCTGACGAGGTGCGGCGCGGACGGCCGTGGGGCCTGCCGCTGGAGGACCGGGTGCTGCTGGTCGCGGCCTCCCCGGCCTGACGGCCAGGTGACCCCTGCTCTCGACGACGTCAATGCCCAGATCCGCAACCTGTGGGGCTCGAAAAGTCATCGCGGCAGCTCAAGCCGCGTATCGGTACTCGTTGATGACCCCGCCGAGGACGCAGGTGCGCAGGAGCCTGCGGGGTACGCGATCGTGCAACGCCGCTGGCTGTTCCGGGGCTTCGGGTGGTCGTTGGTCTCGTGATCGGTGTGGCCGGTGGCAGTTGTAGTGCTCCTGATACTCGGCGAGGACCTGTCGGGCGTGGGCCTCGTTCGTGATCAGGATATGGTCGAGGGCCTCGCGCCGGATCGTGCCGATTACTCGCTCGCAGTGGGCATTCACGCGCGGCGCCCGAGGTGCGCTGAGCAGCACCTCGGTGTCCTCGGCTAGACGGCGTCGAAGGAGTCGGTGTACTTGCTGTCGCGGTCGCGGAGAACGAAGCGCAGCGACTCGACGCGGGTGCCGAGGTTGGCGGCGAGATTGCGGGCCTGCTGGGTCGCCCACTGCGCGGTGGGCTGGGCGGTGACGCCGGTGACGTGGAGCCTGCGGGTGCCGTGCTCAAGGAACGCCAGCGCGTACAGCCGCCTGCCGGTCACGGTGTCCACGTGAAAGAAGTCCGCCGCGATGATCCCCTCGGCCTGGATGGAGAGGAACTCGCGCCGGCTCGGGCCGGTACGGCGCGGGGCCGGGCCGTACCGGCCGCGTGCAGGATCTCCCACACCATGGACGGCGCGATTGGATGCCCCAGCCGGGCCAGTTCACCCTGGATCCGCCGGTGGCCCCACCGCGGGTTCTCCTGCGCCAGACGCAGAACCAGCTTCTTGAGCGCGGCGGCCGTGGGAGGGCGCCCGGTGCGTCGGCG
>NZ_JBHVFF010000479.1:0-3776 GCF_042801895.1 Streptomyces sp. NPDC057543
GTGTGCGGGAGAACCGCATGCACGGTTCGATGTGGCGGGGGCTGGAAACGGAGCGTACGTACTACGCCACCGCGCCAGCCCCCGACCCTACATGAAGCGGGCTGTCCGGCAGGTGGTCACACAAGCAGAAAGTGCCTCTGGCCAGCAAGAATGAGGATTGTCTAGGTCCTTGTTCCCGCTGAATCCAGAGGCACTTTCCAGGTGAAGAAGCCTACCGGCTCCTATCCCCATGTCCGCGTCCAGGGGGACGGCCGGGCCGTGGTCTCGCAGGCCGGTTCGGTCCTGCTGGTCGAAACCGTCCGCAAGAGTGGCCTTGACAAGGCCATATCCGCGGCCCTGGCCCCATGGCGGAAGCCCCGGGCCGTCCACGACGCCGGCAAGATACTCGTGGACCTCGCGCTGGCGGTCGCGCTCGGCGGGGACTGCCTCGCCGACATCGCCCTGCCGCGGTCCGAGCCGGCCGTGTTCGGGTCGGTCGCCTCCGATCCGACGGTCTCCCGCCTGATCGACACTCTCGCCTCCTCGGGGGAGAAGGCGCTCACGGCGATCCGCGCCGCACGTTCCAAAGTCCGCCGACACGTCTGGGAATGGTCCTCGCCCACTCGGACAAGCAGGGCGCGGCCCCGACCTGGAAGAAGACCTACGGCCACCACCCACTGATGGGGTTCGTCGACCACGGACCGGGCGGAACCGGCGGACCCGTCGCGTCCCTCCTCCGCCCCGGCAACGCGGGCTCGAACACGGCCGCCGACCACATCACCGCCACCCGCCTCGCCCTGGCCCAACTACCGAAGAAGTACCGGCGGGGCCGGCGGACTCTGATCCGCTGTGATTCCGCGGGCGGGACCCACGAGTTCGTGGCCTGGCTCGCCCAACGCGGGCGGTGGCTGTCCTACTCGGTCGGCATGGTGATCACCGAGGCCATCCACCAGTACGTTCTCCGGGTCCCGGCCTCGGCCTGGACTCCGGCCGTCGAGTCGGACGGCGAGGTCCGTGACGGGGCCTGGGTCGCCGAACTCACCGGGGACCTGATCGACGGCTGGCCGAAGGGGATGCGGCTGATCGTCCGCAAGGAACGACCCCATCCCGGGGCCCAGTTGAGGATCACCGACGCGGACGGCATGCGGATCACCTGCTTCGCAACCAACACCGCCGACCGTCCGATCGCCGAACTCGAGCTCCGTCACCGGCTGCGGGCCCGCGCGGAGGACCGGATCCGGGCCGCCCGGGCGACCGGCCTGCGGAACCTGCCCCTGCACGACACCGCGCAGAACAAGGTCTGGCTGGAGATCGTCCAGATCGCACTCGACCTGCTGGCCTGGATGCCCATGCTCGCCCTGACCGGCCAGGCCAGGCTCTGGGAGCCCCGCCGGCTGCGGTTCCGCCTGTTCTCCACCGCCGGACAGCTCGCCACCACCGGCCGGCGCCGGATCCTCCGCCTCGCCCGCCACTGGCCCTGGACGTTCGAAATCACCACCGCTCTCGAACGGCTCGCACTCCTGCCCAACCCCGGCTGACCAGCGATTCCCCTGGCCCTACGAGAGAACGTTCCAGTCCGGAGCAGTGGAACCCGGCGCCCACCCGAGACGACACTTGGGACCTCGGCCTGCCCAGCATCAGCCATCGACAACGAAACGGACCACCGACTCGGCCGGGGGCCCGTCAAGAAAGATCGAGGCTAGAGAACACGAGTGCCGTCGTATGCCTTAAGCCGGAACTGCCAGATCAGGAAGCCGTCGATGCCGAGTTTGCTTCCGTAGCTGGTGACTCGGAAGAGTCCATCGTACCTGTATCCCTGAGGCGGCGCCCTCTGAGATCCTCTGTGTGCACCACGTAGTACGCGGACCAGGAAACCTTTCAGGTAGCTGGTGACGAGGGCTGCGTTCCCCGCTCGTCGAGGCTCTGATCGCTGACCTGGTTCCCTGACGAATTCTGACCGCCGTGGCCGGTGTAGATGAGGACGTTGCCATAGTCCTCGTCGTCCTTGTATCCGCCGGATACGTCGATCGATTTGGCACCGTTCTTCTTGGTGCCGCAGATGCCTGCTTGGAGGGGACGATGGATGCCGGCCTCGTGGGCAAGCCGACAGCTGACAAACTCGTGGCCAACCTCGGGGTTGGGGACTTCACCAATCATGGGTTCACCATGCCATCCGCCACTGTCAGTCAGACAGGCCAAGTAGGCGACGTGATCAAGCCCCTAACGTAGGATCAGAAAATCAGGTCGCGTACTTCGTGTGGCCTAGTACCCTCGACGGCACGCCGCATCCCTTTCACTGGCATCACGCCATCCTCCTAAGCGCGGCGTGGAGAGGGCAGAGGTATGCCCAAGAAGTACCCGTACCAGCTCCCGAAGCACAAGGTCGTCCACGGGGTCACCATCCCCGTCGAAGAGCTGAAGATCGACGACAAGGCGCAGCGCACGCTCAACGAGCCGCGCGCTATGGGCATCGCGAAGAACATGGTTCCTGAGGCGCTCGGGACCATCGTCGTATCCCAGCGGGCGGACGGAGATCGCTATATCGTCGACGGCATGCACCGTTGGCATGCTGCCAAGCTCTCGGGCATTCCCACTCTGGTGGCTGAGGTGCACCATGACCTCGATCAGATGGAAGAGGCCGTGCTGTTCCTCATCAAGAATCGCGAGTCGAGCAAGCCCAGACCTCTCGACGAGTACAGGATCGGGCTGACCGCTGAACTGCCCCTCTTTGTTGACACGGAGTCGGCACTGGTGGCGCGCAACCTGTCCATGGGCTCCTCCGGTACGAACACCGTGGGCGCGGTTGCAGGTGTGCTTCGTATCACCGATCAATACGGGCCGGAGATCCTGAAGCGCACGCTCAAGGTCGCTGAGGAGGCTTGGGGGCGCACCAAGGACACCTGGGACGGGATGCTACTCGGTGGCATCGGCATGTTCCTGGGGAAGCATGGTGACCACGTCGACGACAGTGCCCTCGCCGAGAAGATCGGCAAAAAGGATCCTGCGTTCCGGTGGCGCGCCAACATCACCGCTCTTGCGTCCGCGGGCGGTACGCAGCACAGCGGAACAGGATCGAGGGTGAGCACGTGCTACCAGCTGGTCCTCTCCGAGTGGAACAAGGGCAAGCGGGCTGAGAACCGGATCGCTGCCTGACCGATCGGCAAACTCGTAGCTGTGGGCCCAGGGTTTCAACGGGCCTACAGTTCTACCTCAGTTGCCTTTCCTATGATTGCTGCACTTCTTTGCGGTACAGCCGGATTCGCGATGAGGGCTACTCAGGACGCCGATTGTGCACCACGCGTGGCGCCGCCGTATCGCCTGACAGCTACTCCTCGACCCAGTCCTCCGCTACGGCTCGGATGGAGATCTCTAGGTCTGTCTCTTGGCGAGGGACTCTTGTGGGATGGCGGGCGGCAAAGACGAAGTAGTACCGCTCGACTCGTGCTCGGACTTCCTGCTCCTGCGGTTCCGTCGAGGCGAGAGCCAGGCTGACTTGTCCGGGCTGCCCGTAAGCGCAGATATGGCGTCCCCGTCCGTCGTAGCCTTCAAAGAACTCCTCTACTGACCCGATCAACTCATCAGCCAGGGCCGGTTCATGGATGACGAACATGCGCCCGCCAGGATCGAAGAGCAGCGCGGGGTCTGCTGGATACCACATGACCAAAGGCTAGCCTCGATTTTTTCTGATTGGCCGTCAGCTTCTTGGCGGCCGATCTGCGTTTGGATCCCATTCCTGGTGCGCGAGTGGCCCGGCTGTCGCGTCGGGTGGGTGCCGGTTTCCACGGTTCCGGTTGGGG
>NZ_JBHVFF010000480.1:0-3708 GCF_042801895.1 Streptomyces sp. NPDC057543
TCGCCAGGGGGCGTCGACCGCCGACGTCGGGGCGCCGATCCGGCCGGTTCTGCGCTCAGCGGACGTGCCGGGCCAGGTCCGTCGCCTTGGTCATCAGCCATTCGAGTGGTCCGCGCTGCTGGAAGCGCGACCAGACGGTCGCGAACACGATAGCGGTCGCGATGAAGTCGAGCAGGACGTACAGGGGCGATCCGGGCAGTTCCTCGATGCCCAGGAACTGGATGGCGACGAGGTGGAAGACGTACGCGGTCAGCGACATGGAACCGACTGCGATGACCGGCCGGGCCAGGAACTGGAGCCGCGGGAGGGCGTCCGTCGCGGCCAGACACGCGGTCACTACCATGATCGCCACACCAGTGTTGCCCAGGATCGACAGGGTGGTCTCACTGTGCGGGGAGGCAGCCAGCAGCCAGGCGGGGGTGTCACCGGACGGATAGCCCGCGATGTCGGACCACCACGCGCTCGCCCCACCCGCGCCGATGGCGTCGGCGGCGCCGGGAGCGACGTGCAGCGCCAGCCAGGAGCCTCCGTAGCCGGTGATCATGAGGACGGCACTCGTGAGGGCCAGGCGTGTCAGGACAGTGGTGGCAGCCAGGTCCAGGCGGGCCACGGCCATGCCGGCGATCACGAACGGGATCCAGGTCAGGGCCGGGTAGGCGCCGGTGAAGAGCAGCGAGACGATGCCGTCGGGCTCACCGGGCGAGCGGACGCCACTGTCGCCGATCGCCTGCTGCACCACGTAGAGCACCTGGGGCAGGACGAGGGCCGTTCCCGCGGCGATCGCCGCCAGGGGGCCGGCGCCAAGCTGGTACAGCGGCAGTACGAGCAGGAAGTACAGGCCGTAGAAGGCAAGGATCACATCGACCGGGATGCCGCTCATGGTCAGCGCGGTGCCCAGGGCCAGAAGGATCACGGCCCGGATCACCACCTTGGCCACTGCCTGGCGCCCGGCCCGGCCCGTCTTCGGCGTCACGCGCCCGGTGATGAGAACAACGGCGAAGCCCGCCAGGAAGGCGAAGAGAGCGGAGGACCTGCCGTGGGCCAGCTCCATCAGGAAGCCGGTCACACCGCCCTGGTCAGGGTCGGGCCCCACATGAGCCGCATACATGCCGAATACCGCGAGCCCGCGGGCCAGGTCCAGCCCGATCAGTCGGCCCGCCGGTGCCTTTCCGCTGTCGCGCACGGGGGCCGGGGCGTCTACCACAGGAGCTGCGACGTCTGAGTACTGAGTCATGCCTTCCAGGTTTGTGAGCGGGCTGATCGCCGGGTATCCGGCAGATGTCCGGGCCACCCCCGCCATCTGGCGGAGGCCCACCTGCCGGGTGTCCGGAGCCGCTGCTCGCGGAGCCTCCCTGGTCATCCGGGGCTTTGGGCTCGGTGCTCTCGTTGCTCTCGGCGGAGCAGTGCAGCAGTGCAGCAGGCATGGACAGCCATCGGCGTGTGTACTTCGAATGTACAGCCGACGGTGCGAACAGAGTGTGAGGCGGAACACATGTGATCGGCGTGGTGGACGGCGAGGCACTGCTCCGATCCGGCTTTCGGCTCATCCTCAACGCGGCCGACGACATCGAGGTCGTCGCGACCTTGACCGGTGCCAGCCGTCGACACCGTCCGCGCGGAGCGCCTGGACGTGGACCTGCCGGACATCCGGATGCCGGACATTGCCGGCCTCACAACTGGAAACCGGCGGCACCGGAGTCCAGGGCGGCCAGGATGTACTCGTTGGCGCCCAAGCCGGTCGGCATGGCATCACAAGTGTGTCGGGCATCGTACGCGGCTCGCGCTGGAAGGACACCGAGCCGGACGAGCCGGCCCATTTGGTGCCCACCCTGGCCGCGATGATGCTCATGGTCACCGTCGTCGGGCTGCTTGTCGCCGTCACCCGGAGCTGATCCGGCCCGGCGGCATGCCGGGTGGAGCCGGGGTACCTCGGTTCCACGCCGGACTGCTACAGGTGGCAGTCCGGCGACCTCAACGGAGCCCTCCGACTTACGGTCCAGCTCAGGATCGATCGATGAGCTGCCCGAGCCCCTTTTAGACCCAATACCAGTGATTTAGGTGTTTTTCTGGTTTGGTGGGTGGGGCCAGTGTGATTGCTGCTGCGGGTGGTCGGGGTGGGTTGCGGTGGTGGGTGTGTTTGAGGCGCCAGTTGGCCATCTTGCGTTTGATGACACGGGGGTTGGAGCGTTGCCTGCGGGGTGGCAGGAGTCGTTCCAGCAGCTCACGGATGGTGTGAGTCAGGGCTCGACTGAGTCGTGAGGGGGGAAAGTGCCGCCTGGTCGGTGACGTGGCGGCGAGCGATGCGAAGGGTGCGGGTGAAGGACAGCCTGTCGGGGTCGAGGCCGGCTTGGTGAGCGGTGTGGTGCATGACGTCCCGAAGTGCGTGGTGGACAAGGAGGAAGCCGTAGATTTCCTGCTCGACGCCATCGGGGTACTGCGAGCGGAGGACGAGGCGGTGTCCGCCCTGATGGGTTTTGATCTCGTCCAGGGTGTTCTCGATCTCCCAGCGCTGATGGTAGAGCCCCGCCAGGTCGGCCGCAGAAGCCTCCTGCGGGTTGCAGATGGTCGTGATCAGCCGGTAGACCGTGTCGTCATCCTCATGGCCGAGGGTGTACTCGATGACGCGGACCCGGACCGGATCCCGGCGCTTGCGGTCGCCTGCCGCAACGATCTCGGACGGGTAGGAGCCGTCGTCGAAGGCTTCGAGGACCGGGAGCACGATGTTCTTGCGGACGCGCCACAACAGGTCCGCGCCCGTGTCAGAGGCGGCCCGCCACAGCTCGAAGCCGGTGATGCCACGGTCGGCCATCAGCAGCATTCCCGGCTCGAGCCGGCCCAGCAGGCAGGGAATCAAATGCTGTTCATGAACCGACAGCGGGCCGGTCGCCGCGGCGAACACCGCGTGTGTCCCGCACTCCACCAGCGCAGCAACCCTCACCTGCGGGTAGGCACTGCGCTGCTGTCCCCGGCCCGAGCCCGGGCGGCCGAAGAAAGCGCTATTCGCCCCGGTGTCCGGCACATCGAAGACCGTGCCGTCCACCGCAACCAGACGCCACCGCCGATACCAGGCACCAGCGGTGTCCTCCACGGCCACCGGCCGGCACACTCGCGCGAACAGCACCTTCAACGGCTCCGGCCCCAACCGTCGGCGGGCCCGGCCGATCGCCGCTGTCGTCGGCACCCGCCACGGTTTCTCCCACCTGCGCACCCGCTCCAGCCCCTGCGTCAGCAGCCGGGCCACCTCCTCATAGCCCTGCCCGGAGAACAGACACATCGCGAGCACGAAATAGACCACCACCCGGGCCGGCAACAGCCGCGACCGCTGTTCCAGACGCCCACACCCAACAACCACCTCATCCACCAACTCGGGCGGAAACACCCGCGTCAGCACACCCAGAGCGATCCGGTCCGACAACCGCTCACCCGACGACTTCACCTGTCCAGGCCTTGGCACACCACACCCAACGACCCACCACCAACAAAGTCACCGGTATCTTTTAGACCGTGTCTTACATGGTCAGTTGGCAGTTGTGCTGGTCATGGGGAGTGGACGGTGGGGATGGATTGTTCCGGACGGCTTGTGGGGGATAGCGAGGCCATTGCTGCCGCCGGATCGCGTGCGTCCGCAGGGTGGCGGGGTCGCGAACATCGATGACGAGGCGGTCTTCGCGGCGATCATCTACGTGCTGGTCAGTGGGTGTGCCTGGC